>JAMOPR010000136.1 GCA_027064485.1 Desulfurobacteriaceae bacterium
AGGGGTGACCTTCCTTCTCCCGTTAACGGTGCATTTTCTGGAAGTTTGACGGGAAGTTGGTCTTCCGGAACGGGCACTATTCCGCATTTGGGACAGTGGATAACGGGTATGGGCGTTCCCCAGTATCTCTGCCTTGAAATGTTCCAGTCTCTCAAACGGTATTGAACTTCTCTTTTGCCTTTGCCTAATTCTTCAAGTTTTTCAGTTACTTTTTTCTTTGCTTCTTCGCTTTTCATTCCGGTGAATTCGCCAGAGTTAACTAAAATGCCCGGTTCTGTGTAAGCTGCTTCCAACTCTTCTGCTTTAAGTTCTTTGTCTTCAGGGGTTATGACGACTTTTATCGGAAGGTTGTATTTTTTTGCAAATTCAAAGTCTCTTTGGTCGTGGGCAGGGACGGACATGACAGCACCTGTTCCGTAATCCATGAGGACGAAGTTGGCGGAGTAGACGGGGATTTTTTCGCCTGTTAAGGGGTGAACGGCGTAAACGCCTAAAAATACGCCTTCCTTTTCTAATTCACCTGTTGTTCTCTTTCTTTTTTCGGTTTTTCTCATTTTTTCAACGAAAGCTTTTACCTTTTCCTCCTGGGGCGTTCCCTTTGAAAGTTTAAGCGTTAATGGGTGCTCTGGTGCTAAAACGATATACGTAACGCCGAAAAGGGTGTCCGGTCTTGTTGTGAAAACTTCTACCGTTTCGCCTTTTTCTGGGACTTCAAAGGAAATTCTTGCTCCGATACTTTTGCCTATCCAATTTTTTTGCATTGTTATTACTGGTTGGGGCCAGTGGTTTTCAAGGAGTTTTAGGTCTTCAAGGAGTTCTTCTGCGTAGTCGGTTATTTTTAGGAACCAACTGTCTATTTCTCTTTGTTCTACTTTAGTTCCGCAGCGCCAGCACCTTCCTTCGTCGTCAACCTGTTCGTTTGCTAAAACTGTTTGGCAGGAAGGGCACCAGTTTACGGAAGCTTTTGCTCTGTAAGCGATGCCTTTTTCAAGCATTTTCAAGAATATCCACTGATTCCACTTGTAGTATTCGGGAGTGCAGGTTGCTATTTCTCTGTCCCAGTCGTATGAGAAGCCTAAGCTTTTGAGTTCTTTTTTCATGTGTTCTATGTTTGAAAGTGTCCATTCCTTTGGATGAACGCCACTTTTGATTGCAGCGTTTTCTGCAGGAAGACCGAATGCGTCCCATCCCATTGGATGAAGGACGTTATATCCTTTCATTCTCATAAATCTTGCTATTACGTCGCCGATGGAGTAGTTGCGGACGTGTCCCATGTGGATTTTTCCGGATGGGTAGGGGAACATTTCAAGAACGTAGTATTTCTTTTTGTTGTTATCTGGTTGTGTTTTAAAGACTTTTCTCTCTTCCCAGATTTTTTGCCATTTTTTTTCTATATCTTTAAAGTTGTATTTCATCGGTTTTCCTCCAAAAAGTAAGTTAGAATTAATGGGACAACTATTTTAGCATTAAATAGGAGGTAGTATGGCTATTCCTGAAACGCTTATGCACGTTGCAGCTGTGTTTTTTGACATCGTTTTCGTGATTTTCGTTACCTATGTTGTTTTTGTTATCGGTTTGAGGATTTATTGGAATTTTAAATCTAAAAGGATGAGAGGAAGTGAATTGCCGATTTTGGAGGGAGAATTTGCTAAACTGAGAAAGGGGAAAGGGGTTGTTTACTTTTATGCGCCTAACTGTAGACCCTGTAAAATGGTTGAGCCTGTGATAAAGAAGCTTTCTAAAGAGTTGAAAAAGGTTCATTTTGTTAGAGTGAACGTTGCAGAGAATCCAGAAGTGGCAAGGAAATTCGGAATTTTAGCTACTCCAGCTGTAATAATTACGAAAGATGGTAGAATGGAAGATGTTTTACTTGGTCCTGTTACTGAAGGAACGTTAAGGAGCAAACTTTGAAGATAACGTTTAACGGTGCTGCAAAAACTGTTACGGGAAGTTGCCATTTAATAGAAACCGATAATGTAAAGTTTTTGCTGGATTGTGGTCTTTTCCAGGGGAAAGAGAAAGTCGAAGAGCTTAATAGGAAATTTTCTTTTAAGCCGCAGGAAGTTGATTTCGTAATACTTTCTCACGGTCACCTTGACCACTGTGGGCGGTTTCCTTTTTTGGTTAAAAAGGGGTTCAGAGGGAAGATTTACGCAACTAAGGGAACAATAGATATTGCCCGTTTGATTTTGATGGACGCTGCTCAGGTTATGGAGGAGAATCTAAAAACGGAGAATAGGAGACGCTTAAGGGAGGGACTTCCGCCAAAGGAATTGCTGTATACGCTTGATGATGTGTTTGACGTTTTTGACTTTTTCGTGCCCATAGAGTATTCGCGATGGTATGAAGTAGGAAACGTTAAGTTTAGGTTGAGAGATGCTGGACATATACTGTGCTCTTCGTTTGTTGAGTTGGAGATTGAAGGTAAAAAGATTTTGTTCAGTGGGGACCTTGGAGCTGAAAATAAGCCCTTGATAAGGGAACCTGAAATTCCTGAAAAGAGTGATGTTATTTTGATAGAGACTACTTACGGCAATAGGGAACATAAATCTTATGAAGAATCTGTTAAGGAATTTGAGGAGGCTGTTTTAGAAACTTTTGAGAGAGGGGGAGTGGTTCTTATTCCTACTTTCGCCCTTGAGAGAGCGCAGGACGTTATTTACTTGCTTAAAAAAATATATGAAAAGGGGAAATTGCCTAAATGCAAGATTTTTGTGGATTCACCTTTGGCTATTTCCATAACGAGGGTTTTTAAAAGGCATAAGGAGTGTTTGAGAGAGAACGTTAGAAGTGGAGATATTTTTGATTTTCCTTACCTTGAGTTTACGAGGACTGTTGAGGAGTCTAAGAGAATTAATGAGTATAGAGGTGTAGGAGTTATTATTGCCGGAAATGGGATGTGCACTGGGGGGAGGATTTTGCACCACCTGAAACATCGCTTGTGGGATAAGAGAAATTCTATTATTTTTGTAGGTTATCAGGCTGAAGGAACGTTAGGAAGGGAAATAGTAGAGGGAGCGAAGAAGGTTAAGGTTTTCAATGAGAGAATAGCTGTTAAAGCTGAGGTTTTCACTATAAATGGGTTTTCTTCACATGCTGGTCGGTCAGGACTTTTAAATTGGTTAAGAAAGGGAGTTAAAGAGGAATCTAAAGTGTTTTTGGTTCATGGGGAGGAAAAGGCGGCGAAGTCCTTCGCCACCCTGGTGAATTCGGAATTAGGTTTGCAACCTATCATTCCTGATATTTTTGCCAGTTTTAGCCTCTAATTTTGTTTAAGGTATATCTTAACCTTTTAATGACACGTTCTTTACCCAGTGTTTCTGCTAATATGGGCACTTCTACACCGCTCATTTTGCCTGTTAGTGCTATTCTGATTGGCATGAAGAGTTCTTTACCTTTAACGTTTAACGTTTTTCCTACTTGTTTAACAGTCTTTTTGAACGTTTCTTCAGTGATTTCCTCTTCTTGGGATTCCAAAGTTTTGAGGAGTTCTTCAACGACTTTTAACCTGTTTTCCGATTCTTTCATGAAGTTAAGGGCTTTTTCTTCAAAATTAAATTCGTCCTTGAGGAAAACTTCCATGTATTCTGGAGCGTCTGATAGAACGGTAAAGTATTCTCTTGTTATTTCTACAACCTTTTCGAGCCATTTTCTATCGAAGTTGTTAATGTTATAACCTGCTTTCTGGAGGTATGGGATTATCAGGTCTGTAAGTTTTTCTATAGGGTAATTTCTAATGTATACTTGGTTCATCCAGTTAAGTTTTGTGGTGTCAAAGACGGCAGGAGCGCTGTTTACATCTTTTATGTCGAATCTTTCTATCAGTTCTTCCATTGAAAGAATTTCCTTACCGTCTTTTGGATACCAACCGAGCAGTGCTAAAAAGTTTGTGAAGGCTTCTGGTAGATAGCCCTTTTCTTTAAATTCTCTAACGGATGTTGAACCGTGCCTTTTAGAAAGTTTACTTCTATCTTTTCCTAAAATCATGGGAAGGTGAGCAAATTCTGGCGTTTTGAATCCTAAGGCTTCGTAAAGGAGAATTTGTTTTGGAGTGTTGGAAATGTGGTCTTCGCCTCTTATTACGTGAGTTATTTCCATTAGGGCATCGTCAATAACAACAACGAAGTTGTAAACGGGCATACCATTTGAGCGAACGATTACGAAATCTCCACCTAATTGTTTTGAATTTATGGAAATCCTTCCTTTTATGAGGTCGTTGAAAACGATGGTTCTGTCTTCAGGGACTTTAAACCTCAAAACAGGTTTCCTTCCTTCTTCTAAGAATTTTTTCTTTTGTTCTTCTGTTAAATGCCTGCACTTTCCGGTGTAACGAGGAGGTTCTCCTCTTTTTAATTGTTCTTGACGCATAGCTTCAAGTTCTTCTTGGGTGCAAAAGCATTCGTAAACGAGACCTTTTTCTTTTAGTTTATCGATGTATTCTTTGTATATGTCAAGCCTTTGGGATTGTCTGTAAGGTCCAAAGTTACCGCCTATATCTGGTCCTTCGTCCCACTCTATTCCCATCCACTTTAAAGCTTCGTAGATAACGTTTACTGCTTCTTCGCTGTGCCTTTCTGTATCTGTATCTTCTATTCTGAGGATGAGTTTTCCTTTGTTGTGTCTTGCGAACAGGTAGTTAAATAGGGCTGTTCTTGCGTTTCCAACGTGCATAAATCCTGTAGGACTTGGTGCAAATCTTACTCTTACTGCCATTTCTTTCCCCTTTTGGTTTTGTGTTGGAAATTCTACAATATAAATAAGATTCAATCATTGAAGGGAAAGTATGGAAGAAAGGAAGAAGGCGGCAGCTTTGAAGTATGAAAGGGGAAGGATGAACGCTCCGCAGGTGGTTGCACGAGGTGAAGGTATTGTTGCAGAAAAAATTTTGGAGTTAGCGGAAAAGCACGGTATTCCAATTGTTGAGGATAAACTACTGGTTTCTATGCTTGTTAAACTGAATCCCGGAGAGGAAATACCCCCCGAGCTTTATAGATTGGTTGCTAAGATTTTAGCGTGTATTTACTCTTCTATTCATCACCGATGATTTCTTTCAATATGGCGTCGGATATTCGATGAACGTCTATTTTGTATTTTCCTTCAGCTATTGCTTTTTTGATTTCTTCTACTTTTTCTTTCGTTGGTAATTCAACTTCTATCTGTTTTATTTCTTCAGATATGTTTATGATAACGCCATCTACCTGAGAACTGCTTTTACTTCCGCTGGCGCTTTCTCTCTTTTTGGCTTGTATGTTTTCTTCGTTTAGGAGTTTCAGTATTTCGGCAGATAGCCTTTCTATTTTCAACGGATTCCCTCCTGTAAGGTTACCGCTCAAATACTATTATCGGGGCTTTGGAAAAATTTTTTAGTCTACCACCACTGTTCTTCGCGGGATTCTAGAACGGTTTCTATAATAACAATAATAACAGAAAATACGTTTGCAACAAGTGCTCCCCACGCTAATGCTTCTACAAGACTTTGTCGGCTTCCCATTTCGTAAAATATGAGTGCCGGTATTAAATGTAGGTCAGCAGCTAAGCTGGTTGCTAATAGTTCTGCACTTAAAGTTTTTTTACTTCCCAATTTGAGAAGGGTTGCTATTAGGTTGAACGTTACTGAAGCTATTAGTTCATAAGGGTCTCCGTCGTAAACAAATCCTACAGTCGTGGTGAGTGACATCATTATGAAAAACGTTGTTCCCACTTTACCCCAGTCCATTGAGTCTCTCCTTTATTTTTCTTTTTAGCATTGCGCTTCTTGATGTGATTTTGCCTTTAAATAGGATTTTAACAGCTTCTTCTAATTTCTTTTTTGGGGCTACGATTACTATAATATCTAAAGGTTCTATTTTTAGGTCTCCGCCTGGTGTGAAAATTACTTTACCGTTTGATTTTTTCACTGCTATTACGGTTATTCCGAAGCGTTTTCTGAGGTCAAGTTCTTTTAATGTTTTACCAATTATGGGGGAGTCTGGTTGAACAACTAATTCTTCTATGTCTATGAAAGTGTGCTCACCGAACAGAATTTCTTCAAGGAGGGATTTTTCGCCAAAAATTGGAGGTTTTCGTGCTAATATGACAACTCTTTTAGAAATTATTGAAGGGATTGTTTCTACGTAATCAGCTCCTACTAATTTAAGTTTTTCTTTGAATTTATCGTTTTTTACCAGCGCCAAGATGAAGAAGGGGTAGATGTTATTTTTTGCAGTTACGTTTTTGATTGTAAGGGTTATGGCTAAGTTTTTGTAGTCATCAGATGTTGCAACTATCGCGCCTACGGCAGCTTCAATGTTTGCAAGATATAGGGTGTTTTCTTCTGTAGGGTTTAGGTGAAGGTAGTATCGTATTTCGTGTTCTTTAGCAAAGTTTTCTAATTTTTCCGATTCGTCTACCACTACTACAGGGATGCCGTGGTGTTTCATCTCTTTTATCAGATGAATTACGTAATCGTTCATTCCGAAGACTATGTAGTGACCTTTAAGGGCGGATATGTCGCTTACCATTTTCCTGAACCTCATTATGGTTTTTACTTCACCTGATGTGACTATGTTGATAAGAACAGCGATGGAATATCCCATTACGCTGCCGACACCGAAGGTCATTACCAGTAAGTTGAATATGCGCGCTTTTGAGTCCATGTTCCACATTTCGCCGTAGCCTATAGTTGTAACGGTAAGTATTGTCATGTAAAAGGCTTTGAGCAGGTCGACGCCGGAGATTATCATGTATCCGATGGTGGAGAGCATTATGGTTATAAGGGCTATGATAAGCGGGGCGCGGAATTTCATGAGGATTTCGAGGATTTTTTCTTGTCCGTAGCGTGGTGGGATTTTTCCCTCTAAATTTTTGTTTTTCAATTGTTTTTTCCCTTTCTGATATTGGGAAAAATTTTAAATCCACCAGGAAAATTGTTCAAGTCCTGTTGTTTCGGGGAAGCCGAAGAGAATGTTGGCGTTTTGGATTGCTTGACCGGATGCTCCTTTACCTATGTTATCTATTGCTGATATTGCGATTCCTAAGCCTGTTTTTTCGTCTTTGGTTATGTAGATGTCGCAGAAATTTGTGCCTTTGACGTCGGAGGTGGTGGGGGGATTTTTTCTGATTCTTACGAATGGTTCGTTTTTGTAGGTTTCTTCATAGATTTTAGTAAGTTCTTCTTTTGTAGCGTTTGTTTTGAAGTAAATGGTAGATAGAATACCTCTGTTCATGGGAACTAAGTGAGGGGTAAATCTTACCTTCAGGTTGAGTTTCTCTTCTATTTCTGGAGCGTGGCGGTGACCTTCTACTGCATAGGCTTTGAACGTTTCGTTGATTTCACAGAAGGTAAAATCAACTGTTGCTTTTCTACCTGCACCGGTTGCTCCTGATTTTGAATCAGCTATTACGGGAAAGTTTTCGTCGATTAAGTTGTGCTTTTTGGCTGGATAGAGAGCTAATATCACGCTGGTAGGGTAGCAACCGGGGTTTGCTATTAAAGTGCTGTTTTTGATTTCATTTCTGTAGATTTCGGGAAGACCGTAGGTGGCTTTTTCGAAAAGTTCTTTCGCGGTGTGCTGAACGTTGTAAGTTTGTTCGTAGATTGATGGGTTTTTGAATCTGAAATCTGCGCTGAAGTCAACAATTTTAAGGGATGGATTGATGGCTAGAAGTTCTTTTATTATCGGAAAGGAGGTTTTGTGGGGTAAGCAGCAGAATACTAAGTCTGTTGAAGCTATTTTCTGCAGGTTTATGTTTTGAAATACTAAATGTTGATATTTGCTGTTTGAAAGATGGGGAAATACGGAAATTAACGGTTGGTTTTCATACTGTCTGGAGGTTATGATGGTAACTTCTATGAAAGGATGAAAAAGTAAGAGGCGGAGGAGTTCCGCCCCTGTATATCCAGAAGCACCGATAATTGCTGCTTTAACGCTTGGACCATTGGTATCTTGCACGAGCACCTCTTTGACCGTATTTCTTCCTTTCTTTGATTCTTGCGTCCCTTGTGAGGAATCCTGCTTTTTTGAGGGTTGGCCTGAGTTCAGGATTGAAGGCTAAAAGAGCTTTTGCGATGCCGTATTTGATGGCGTCGGCTTGGGCGGATTTTCCACCCCCTTTGACTGTGCATAGAACATCAAATCTTCCTGCTGTGCCAGTTACGTTAAATGGTTGTTCCATAATTTTAAGAAGAGTAAGCCTTCCAAAATATTCAGGTGCGGATATTGTTTTGTTTTTTGATATTTTGATTGTTATGTTTCCTTGACCATTTGGTATAAGCCAAACTCTTGCTATAGCTGTTTTTCTTTTTCCTGTTCCGTAATATCTAATTTCTGCCATTGTTGCCTCCATTAAACTTCAAGGGGTTTGGGGTTTTGTGCTTTATGAGGGTGTTCAGGACCTGCATAAACTTTAAGTCTTTTCATTCTTCTATCTCTTAATTTGTTTTTAGGAAGCATTCCTCTTACAGCTAACCTTATTACTTCTTCAGGCTTCTTTTCAAGCATTTCTTTAAGAGTTGTTTCTTTTAAATGTCCCATGTAACCAGTATGCTTGTAGTAAATTTTGTCGGTAAGTTTTTTACCTGTAACGAATACTTTTTCGGCGTTGATTACAACTACGAAATCTCCTCCATCTACGTGAGGAGTATAAGTGGGCTTGTGTTTACCCATAAGCACTTTGGCTATTTCTGTAGCCAGTCTTCCGAGTGTTTTTCCTGTGGCATCTACTATAAACCATTCCCTTTGAACGTCTTCCTTTCTTTGCATAAAGGTTCTCATTTTTGCTCCTCCGAAATTTAAAGGCGTTTTTTGTAAACGCCGAAAATGTAGCGGGCAGGCGGAAATTTACAAAAGAAAGATTGACTTGTCAACCGCTTGTATAAGCACTATATTTGCTCTGTGCATGGAGGGGTGCCCGAGCCTGGCTGAAGGGGCACGACTGGAAATCGTGTGTACCCCCACAAGGGGTACCGCGGGTTCGAATCCCGCCCCCTCCGCCATAAAGAAAATGAACAATATTGCCGGGGTCTCCACAACGCCCGTAGGGTGAACCCCGCCAGGCCCGGAAGGGAGCAACGGTAAGCCCGAAGGGCGTGTGTGGTAAGGCTCCGGTTTTATTTTTTGAATTGTTTGTTAAGTATTATGGTGAAAGCTTTGGCTACATTTTCCACAGTAGGTATTATTTTGGAATAATTCATTCTTTTAGGTCCTATAATTCCTATTACGCCTCCGTTTTTATCTCCAATGTGAAATCTGCTTACAACTATGCCAAAGGGTTCTAACTCCTTGTATTTGGTTTCGGAGCCTAAAATAACGTTTGTTTCTTTATCTTCTTCCAGGAAGTTTGTAAGTATGTCCAATAGTAGGTTTTTCTCTTCAAGTATTTCAAGTATGCTTTTCAGCTTTTCTATATCGTTTGCTAAAATGTTAACAATGTTTGAAGTTCCGTAGAGTTCTACTTTGTTGATTCCATTGAGAGCAGACAATATTTGAGAGTTTAGCTTAAAGGAGAGTTTAGCAAATTCTTCGCGAATGGTGTTGATTTCTTCTATTAGTTCTTTCCTTATTTGAGAGATAGTTTTGTTTTTGAATTTAATGGAAAGTTCTTTGGATATCTTTGCAATTTCTCCTTCGGGAATGGATAGGTTTATGAGTTTATGAACAATGTAATCCGGATAAAAAGCAATTACCAGTAATATTTTGTCATCCGAGATTTTGATGAGGTTTATATCTTTTACAGTGAGCTTTTCTAAAAAGCTTGCTCCTATTCCTAAGTAACCTGTTGAGTTTTGTAAGAAGTCGAGTAATTTCATTAGAATGTCTTCTGTTTTTGTTACTCGATTTTGGGATAAATAGTTTAAAAGTTGGTTTACAAGATTATTATTTTCCTTCCCTAATTTAAGGAATTGATGGGTAATATAGACTTTTAAGCCTTTATCTGTCGGTATTCTACCAGCTGAGGTGTGAGGTTGATATAAAAAGCCCTTTTCTTCCAAATCAGCCATAACGTTTCTTATAGTTGCAGGACTTATTTTCATATTGAAAACTTTTTGAACAGTTCTTGAACCTACAGGTTCGCCTGTTCTTATATATAATTCAGTTACCTTTAGCAAGATATCTCTTTCCCTTTCGGTAAGCATTTAATCTCCCATTTTGAGATATTCATCTTTGTATTTTACATACTTCAAGGCATGTTCTTTTAAGCTTTTAATTTCTTCCTCGGTAAGTTCTCTAACTATTTTTCCGGGGAAGCCCATTATTAGAACGCCGGAGGGAAATTCTTTGTTGGGAGGAATTAGCGTTCCTGCGGCGACAATGGAATTTTCGTTTATCACTGCACCGTCTAATATAATCGCTCCGATACCTATAAGACAGTTATCCTTTATTGTGCATCCGTGAAGTTTTACGGCATGTCCTACAGTAACGTAATTGCCGATAATTGTTGGGTGAGTTTGATTGGTAACGTGAATAACTGAGTTATCTTGAATGGATGTGCACTTTCCTATTTTAATAAAGTTAACGTCACCTCTGATAACAGTTCCGAACCAAATGCTACTGTCATCTCCTATTTCCACGTTTCCTATTACTGTGGCGTTTTCTGCTATGAATACTCTTTTGCCCAGCTTGGGGAAGAAATTGTTGTATTTTTTAATCATTTGAGCAACCTCGTTTGGTTTATTTATAAAAATAGGGCTATTAGTTTTTTTTTCAAAGATAAATTTTGGCGAGTGAAAAAATTAGTAATTAGGATAAGTTATTATCTACTAAAAAGTAAATTAGAAAATTAGTATTGACAACTATCTTAAATTGTTTAAAATTCTCTATAGAAAAAAACTATCTGCGGAGGTAGTGCTATGCGGAAATGCTTAAGTTTGGTTTTGGGCTTTATGTTAACAAGTGCGATTTCAGCCTATGCGCATCCGGACATTACTCTTAAGGATCAGTTTGGAACGCCTGTAACGGAAAGTCATTTGCCCGTAGATGTAAGGCAGAGTTGTAGCGGGTGTCATGATGTAGATTTCATTGCTACTGCTTATCACTTCCAGCAAGGAAGGCTTGCAATTCTTTCTGCTGATGTTTACAAGAAGTATTATGAGAAATACGGTGATAAGGTATTTAGAAACGGGCTTCCAGAAAAGCTAACAAGCCTTGATAAAGGTATGTATGGAAAGCTCTGACCACCTGCTTACCGCCAGTTGGCGCCGGAAAAAGCTACGAATCCTGGACTTATGGATTTGACTACACCTGACTTTGCTGGAAAATGTGGTATGTGTCACCCTGGTGGTGGTCCTATGGAAAAAGATAGGGAGGACAACTTCTTGTATGAAAAATCCTTGGCTGATATTCAGGCAGAGATTGATTCAGGAGAAATCCCCGGTGATTACGTGAAGTGGAGCGGAAAAGAGAAGAAGTTTGTTCCTTTTGAATGGAATTTAGAGGTAAATGGTAAGAAAATTCACAACACTATGGCTCCAGCTTGCTTCTACTGCCACTCGGCTAAAGCTTTAAGTAATATAGGAACTGCTGCCAAAGGGACTTTAATGTTCAGAATGACTCTTACAGGGAAGCTTACTGGTAAAAACTATTTTGCTGCAACTGATACTGTTGGAGGATTGCTCGGAACGGTTAACGCAACAGGAGCAGTAAATTACGATTCTGCACTTTTTGACAATGAAACTGGTAATTTTGTGGGTTCTAACATAGTAGGAAAAAGTGATTACGCTTGTGCTCACTGCCACGGAGTATTCCAATTTGACGATTTTGATAACGATGGAAAAGTTACTGGACTTGATTTTGTGAAAGTAGCGAAAGACCCTATGTATGCTCATCCAGATGCTATGAAAGAAGCAATGGTATGGCAGTTTAATGCTACAAGTAAAAACTATGACGTTCATAAATTGAATAACGTTGGTTGTGCCGATTGTCACGCGCCTGTTAACCATGAGTATATAGGGTCGGGTTATTATCCGGGCTCTTCTGTTTTAACACCTTCGCACGACTTTGCTAAAGGTAATGCTGGACCGGCGTTTGGTGTAATGTGGACTCAGTTAGCTGGAAGTGCAAGCTGCACCAACTGTCACAGTGATTACAAATCTATTCATGATGGAGTATTTGGACCTTCATCTGTTACAGATGTTCACATGGAGAAGGTCGCATGCACAACTTGTCACATAGGTAAAAAGTATTTCTATAGAGTTAAGTTTATAGACTGGACATTACCTATGTGGGTAGTTAATGGTAACGCTGACAACATCCAGTTTGCAGGGCTTGATAAGCACGGATATTTATATGGTGACCCTGTTAATGGAAAATACGAAGATATTGCCCTACTTCCCGAAAGAGACTTTAAGACAGGAAAAGTAGTTTGGAAGTATAAACCTGTGAACGCTATGGGAGTGCTACTGTTTGAAGATAACTCTTCTGGAGAGTTCAAGCCTGTATTT
>JAMOPR010000137.1 GCA_027064485.1 Desulfurobacteriaceae bacterium
CCATAAACCTCTTTCCTTTAAATTTCTAACAGCATCCTTAAAAGCCCCCACACCCGGTAACACAATAGCATCAGCGCCTTTTATCTTTTTTTTGTCAGAAGTAACAACAACATCAGCTCCCACGTGTTCCAAAGCTTTACTAACACTCCTCAGATTACCCATCCCATAATCTACAACAGCTATCACTTCATACCTCCAGGAAGCGAACCCAAAAGATACCTAATATCATTATCCCCGAACATAACACCTGCTCCCAGATACACTCCTCTCCATTTATGATACAGAAGTTCATCCCCTCCACCATAGACAAACCAATTTTTGTTCAAGTTATACCTCAAGCCTATTCTCAAATGAGGAGGAATATCATCTCCATCCGAATCTTTTCTGCCACCATCCCAAAGGTCTGAACTTAACATCCATTTATCGTTAAATATGTAATCTAATCCTATACCTCCAGTGCTCTCTTTCAAACCTCCTCTGAGAATAAACTTACCTCCACTGTGGAACAGCTCATCCTCAAATACCCTCGCGTATTGAAGCGTAAGCTCAGTTCTGTAATTCGTCTCAATCTCCTCTTTCTCCTCTACCCCTGAACTATAGTTAACATAATACTTTTTTCTGTTAACCTTACCCTGAGAATCTCCAACAACCTCTAATAAGTAAAAATGGTCCTTCGCAGGAACTATCTTTAAACTTACAACCCCTCGGGTATCTCCCGTCCTTGTATTAACATCTCCTCTAAATCCTATGAACGTTTTTGTTTTCTCAAATCTATCTGCAAGGTTACCTAAAGTATCTGCCGTTTTTGCAAGACTTGTATAAAGTTTCTCATCGTTAAACAACTTTCCAACAGTTCCTTTACCCTCATTAACCTTCGCAAGTAATTCCTTTAATTCCTGCGAAGTATCCCTAATATTTTCAAGAATCTTTTCTATATTTTCCCGATTATTTTCATTTAATAACTCTTGCAAACTACTTGTCAAATTGTCCAGCTTCTCAGTTATTTCAGGCGCTTTCTGAACTGCCTTTCTCAAAGAAACCACAGTTTGCCTTATATCATCTCTATTCTCTACAGTCATCTGCGAAAGCTGAGCAGTCAAAGTATCAATATTATCCACTACTTGTGGAAGCTGCTCCTTTAGCAGAGAACTTAATTCAAGAGTATTCCTGAGTATCTTAGAAATCTTTTCTCTATTATCAGATAACATATTATTAACTTGAGAAACTGTGGCATCAACATCCTTGGTCAACTTAGCCACGTTATTCATTATAATAGCAAGCCTGTTCTTCCCATCCGGCGTTGTTAAAGATTGATTAAATTTCTCCAATAGCTCATTAATGCTGGTCATAACCTCATCCATAGAAGCTGGAACCTTCGTGCTCTCTATAACTGAACCAGGAGGAAGCATTGGCGCAGGAGGATGACCGGGGTCAAGTTCAACATACTTCTCTCCCATCAATCCCATAGTTTCAATAGAAGCTTTAGCATTTTTATAAACTTTTATCGGCTTTAAAAAAACTATTTTTACAACAGCTTTATCTCCCTTTACTTCAACGGAAGTAACCTTACCCACAGTAACACCAGCAACCCTTACAGGAGCATTTTTCTCCAGTCCAGCCACGTTGGGGAAAATAATAGAATACTTTAAATTTTGAAATTCCCTCTTGAACTTCAAAGGTTCAAGAGTAGTAGCTATAACGCCAAGCCCTGCAAAACCCAAAACGACGAATAACCCAACTTTTGCTTCAAGCGTTAACTTTTTCATCCTTCCTCTCCACTATTTCCGTTATGGGACCTTCCGGCTCTCCATTGATAAACTGCTTAACTACTGGATTATTGGAATTTCTTATTTCTTCAGGCGTGCCGACCTCTACTATAACCCCATTGTAAAGAATGGCTATCCTATCAGCTATCCTAAAAGCACTGTTAACGTCGTGACTCACCACAACGCACGTTTTTCCAAGTTCTTTTCGAAGTCTCAATATCAAATTATCAAAAACAGCCGTCATAACAGGGTCAAGACCGGAAGTCGGTTCATCAAAAAGAATGCATTTAGGGTTCATACATAAAGCCCTGGCAACAGCCACTCTCTTTCTCATACCACCGGAAAGTTCGGAAGGATAGAGGTCCTCCGTTCCAGAAAGTCCCAAAAGAGACAAATAACGAGAAGCCTCTTTTTTCGCCTCTTTTTCACTTATTCCTTTTTTCTCTATCAAATAGAAAGCAACGTTATACCAAACAGGGTAGGAGTCAAACAAAGCCCCACTTTGAAACACATAAGTAAGCGTCTCTCTAAACTCAATAACTTTTTCTTCATCTAACGACAAAATATTCATTCCATAAACTTCTATATAACCATCATCAGGCTTCATTAAACCAGCTATTTGCTTGAGTAAAACACTTTTACCTGTTCCTGAAGGACCCATAATAACGAATATTTCCCTATCGTAAACGGTAAAAGTTACATTCCTGTGAACAACCTTACTACCGAAAGATTTCCTCAAGTGTTTAACAACAATTGCTTCTTTCATAGGTTAAACAACCTCAATATATAAGTGATTAAATAATCAAAAATCAAAATGGCTATGGATGAAGTCACAACAGCTTTAGTTGTGGATTCACCAACTCCTTTAGCTCCACCTTTAGTATAGTAGCCGTAAAGACAACTTATAGTCGCAAGTAAAAATCCAAAAACAGCCGCCTTAATAAGACCGTGATAAACATCGTTCATTTCTGCAATATTTTGAGTGTATCTCCAGTAAAGCGTTTTATTCACGTGAAATAAATACACACTCACAACGTAACCACCTATGTATCCAACAATATCTGAAACAAGCGTAAGAATAGTCACAGCAACAACAGAAGTGTAAAGGCGAGGCGTTATTAAATACTTAATTGGATTGACTGCCATCATTTCAAGAGCATCTATCTGTTCTGTCACCTTCATCGTTCCTATTTCAGCTGCCATAGCAGAACCAGAACGAGCAGCAACTAATAGAGCAGATAACACAGGAGCCAACTCTTTTGCCATTGCAATAGCAACAACAGCACCTATCATATATTCCGCATTAAAACGGTGAAAGGCTGAATAAGTTTCAAGAGCAATAACTCCACCTGTAAAGAAGGAAGTAATAGCAATAACCGGCAAAGAATCTGCTCCTATAGACGCAAGGTAGTAGATATATCGTTTAAGTCTAATTGGCTTTTTAAAAGCTAAAAGGATTGCCTTTATCGAAAGAAGAAACCATCCTCCCCAAAACTCCAAAAAATTTATGACCCAAGAACCTATCAGCTCTAAAATACTTATCAATTTATCTACTCTCCCAAAAAAAAGTTTAAACACCTTAAAATTTTGATTTTTAATTCTACAAAATCCCCCCACACCCGCCCCATTTTTTCGTAAACTCTACAAGACAAAATTACAAGGAGAGACGAAATGGCAGAGGAAAAAAGCCTTGAACAAAAAATCATAGAACAGAGAAAAGAAAAGATAGAAAAACTTAAAGAAAAAGGCATACAACCTTACGCTTACAAGTTTGAAAAAACCGTTTCCGCCAAGGAACTTTTAGACAAGTTTGGAAGACACAAAGAGGGCGAAGAAAGAGAAAAAGAACAACTTCCGGAAGAAACGTTCTCTTTAGCCGGTAGAATAATGGCAATGAGAATAATGGGTAAAGCTGCCTTCTTCCACATTCAGGACGAAACGGAAAAGATACAGTGCTACATAAGGAGAGACACCGTTGGAGAAGAGTTTTACAACAAGGTATTTAAAAAGCTAATTGACATAGGAGACATCGTCGGCATTAAAGGAAAACTCTTCAGAACACGAACGGGCGAATTAACGTTAGAAGTCACAGAAATGGAACTGCTCACAAAATCCCTCCGCCCGCTACCGGAAAAGTGGCACGGTTTAAAAGATGTTGAAAAGCGATACAGACAAAGATACCTTGACCTGATAGTCAACCCGGAAGTTAGAGACATCTTCAGAACGAGAACCAAAGTCATCAAAAAAATCAGAGAATTCCTTGATAGCAGAGGTTTCATGGAAGTTGAGACTCCTATCCTGCAACCGGTAGCTTCCGGTGCCGCTGCAAAACCATTCATAACCCACTATAACGCTCTTGACACAGACGTTTACCTGAGAATCGCTCCAGAACTTTACCTAAAAAGACTTATCGTCGGCGGGTTTGAAAGGGTTTACGAATTAGGTAAAAACTTTAGAAACGAAGGCATAAGCACGCGCCACAACCCCGAATTTACAATGATTGAATGGTATATGGCTTACGCCGACTACTATGACCTTATGGACATGACCGAAGAACTCTTTGAATACCTGCTTGACGAAATCTTCGGCAAAGGCATAAGAGAAATAGAGTATCAGGGAACTAAACTTTCCTTTAAAAGACCTTTTAGAAGAGTCTCCTATCTTGAAGAACTTTCAAAGAAAACAGGACTCACGCCAGACCAGTTACTGCACGACGAAGAAGCCGTTCTCAAAAAGGCAAAAGAAATTGGCATAGAAAGGGCAGAAGAGCTTTCCCACTTTAAGAGAGTTCAGGAACTGTTTGAAGAACTCATAGAACCAGAACTTATCCAGCCTACATTTGTAATAGACTTTCCAAAAGCTATATCGCCACTTGCAAAGGAAAAGAGGGATAACCCGGAATTGGTAGAAAGGTTTGAGTTAATAATCTACGGTAGAGAAGTTGCAAACGCTTACACAGAGCTAAACAACCCGGAAGAACAGAAAAAGCGTTTCTTACAACAGCTTGAAGAGAGAAAGAAAGGTGACGATGAAGCAATGGAATACGACGAAGATTTCGTTACAGCACTTGAATACGGAATGCCGCCGACAGCAGGCGAAGGTATCGGAATAGACAGACTTGTAATGCTTTTTACCAACAAAGACTCAATCAGAGAAGTGCTCTTATTCCCGCAATTAAAACCTGAAAAATAGTAAATCAAATAAGGGGGAACGTCCGTTCCCCCCAACAACCACTACCCTTTAAAATGTAAATCCCAGAAGTTATGTGCTTGAGGATACAATCTCGGTTGGTCACTGCTGTTAAGACCGTGACATATGGTGCAGGAATTGCCCTTAAATTTAAGAGTCCTTGGAAATCCAAGTGTGCTGTCAAAGGCACCGCCTTTTGGATTATGACAGCTTAAACATTCACTCACTTCTTTAGTTACACCATTAACGTTATCAGGAATAAAGGCAGACATATCAGCAATTTTCCACTCAGCTGGAGCATCTGGTGCATATTTAGTATTAAGCAACATAACAGCAAACTTAGCCATAGTTCCTACAAGTCTTGAACACCTCTCAGCCCTTAAAATACTGGCTGGATATAAAGTTACCGTTTTACCTCCATAAGTAACTTCGTAATTGTTAGCTTCCAAGAATCTGTTAACTGAAGCGTGACAAATACAAGTATGAGGAACGGGAAAGTTTAAATAATCGCTAAAGTGAAGCATAATATCCTTAATAGCATCAGCTCCAAGCTCTTTATCTCCGGGAACTTTCAAGGACTTATCCGAAATTATCCCAGTGCTTCCGTTTTCCAAAATTTTTTCAACATCATCTTTTACTACCGAAGGTGCATTAGCCAACCAGCTAACTACTTTGTTAGCTCTCTCCTCCTCTCCAGAAGCAGCCTTTCCCGTTAAAGCAAACTGCGAAGGAGTATAAAAGTCCATTCCGGAAGTTAATTTGTTCCCAGGCATGGGATTTTCTGTATAGAAGAGAACTGCATTGTTTATCAATCCCCCTTTGTCTGCCAATTTAGCTACAAGGTTTATACCCAACGCACAACCGTTACAAGCTCCACACACAGAACCCCAACCCACTACACCTGCTTTACCATAAATAGCCATATAAGTAGGTATGGCAGCGTAATACTTAAGATTATCCGGGTCATCTTTAAAAGCATCTCTCAAACCGAATATAATGGATGCAAACGTCCCATACATACATCCAGCATCATGTCCTGCATCCAATCCTATTTTAGTAGCCAAATAAGCAACATCCCCTGCTACGTCAGGGTCAAGTCCTTTTGAAGGATAGGGCAAAGTATCCGGCTCTATTTTATCGGGAAGGGAAATTGCAGAGTAATTCTGTGGAACGTTAAACTCAACGTTCGTTGACGTAGAATTTGAAGATTCACCCCCCGAAGAAGAACCGCAAGAAGTAATGGTGTTTAAAAGAGCCAAGCTTACACCTGAGGAAATCACGCTAAAGCTTGCTCTCTTCAGAAAATCTCTCCTCCTCATGGCACCCTCCACGCTGTTTTCTTAATAGAAAAATAACCTATTATTTGATATTTGTCAAATTAATAAAACTTCAACAAACAATAATGAATACTAAAAACTTTATATTCATCCATACATATCTAACCATCTTCATCGGAACAAAGCCTCCATCCTTGCCAAACAAAGTTAAAAAAAGCAAAATTTGGTTAACAACCCGAAAAACACAGAAGGGAAGAGAATGAACCAGTTAATCAAATGGCTGACTTTAAGAAACCTGAAGCTCAGAAAAGGATATCTATCCTTTGCGTTTGCTATATCCATATTGGGAGTAACTGTTGGCGTTGCTGCTCTCATAATAGTCAACTCGGTAATGTCAGGCTTCCAAGATGCCATTAAGCAAAAACTTCTATCAAGCAACGCCGACATTATCGTAATGAAAGGTGGCAGACCTTTCGACAATTACAATTACGTTGAAAGGAAAATAACAAAACTTCCTCATGTAACCGGCACCGAACCGTTTCTTTACGTTCCGGTAATGGCAGCATCCTCAAACATATCTTCTGCCACAAGCGCTTCAATCAGGGGCTGCTATCCCGATAAAGAAAAAAAAGTTACAGATTTACCAAAAAGAATTATTTTAGGAGATTGGGAAATCTTCAAAAGAGACAAAAACGGAGTAGTTATAGGAAAACTATTAGCAGATAATTTAGGAATAACGTTAGGAGATGAAATAAAAGTAATATCACCGCTTGGGAAAAAAACTCCGTTTGGAATAATACCGAGAACCGCCACGTTCAGAGTTGACGGAATATTTGAAGTAGGAATGTATCAATTTGATTCTTCCCTCATCTTAGCTCACATAGATACGGTAAGAAAAAAATTCGGTTTTGGAAACGTAGCAACAGGCATAATGGTAAAAGTGGACAATCCAGACAACACAAAGTTGGTTAAAAAGGAAATAGAAAAAACCTTAGGAAAAGGATATTACACAGAAGACTGGATAAGCTTAAACAAAAATCTTTTCTCTGCAATGAAGTTAGAAAAATTAGCAATGTTTTTGATTTTGACACTTATCGTAATTGTAGCGTCATTTAACATTTCAAGCCTGCTGATGATGAATGTTAATGTAAGAGCTAAAGACATAGCAATTTTAAAAACTGTCGGTGCAGATAACTCTTTAATCTTAAAAATCTTTATATTTCAAGGATTTCTAATAGGTTTAATAGGAACAACAATAGGCGAAATCGTTGGAATAGGAATCTCTGTTTTAGGAGAAAAATACAAACTCATCCCCCTACCTCCCGACGTTTACTACATAGACCACCTGCCGTTTAACCTTCATATTTCTGACTGCATAGTAGCTGCCGTCGGAGCTATTACCATAAGTATAGTCGCCACCATATACCCCTCCCTCAAAGCTGCTAAAACAGAACCGGCAAAAATTCTAAGAAGTGGCGAGCAGTAATCACTCAGTTATAAACTCCAAATACTTTTCTACTTCCCATCTGCTACCAATTATTACCGGAACTCTCTGATGTAACCCCTCAGGAACAATATCAAGTATACTCTTTTCACCTGTAGTCGATAAACCACCAGCCTGTTCTATCAAAAACGCCATAGGACTTGCTTCGTAGAGCAATCTAAGTTTCCCGTTAGTATTCTTCCTATCTGCCGGATAAATAAACACGCCTCCTTTTAGTAACGTTCTATGAACGTCAGCAACCATAGAACCCACGTATCTCAGAGTATACTTTTCTCCCTTAAGAAAATCCACGTATCTCCTCAACCCCTCCTGCAGCCACTTATCTCTATTGGCTTCGTTAATAGAATAAATCTTCCCCTTCTCTTTCAGCTTTATTTCTGGATGAGAAAGTAAATAATTACCACTTTCCGGGTCTAAAGTAAATCCAACAACTCCCTTACCCAACGTTAAAACCATTATCGTTCCCGGACCATATATAACGTAACCAGCCGCAAGCTGTTCTCTTCCGGGTTTCAAAACGTCATCCTTATGGATGGAAAAAATCGTTCCAATACTAACGTTAACGTCGATGTTCGAAGAGCCATCAAGAGGGTCATAAGCAACAGCATAACCTGTATCGGACAAAATAACCCTATCTTCCATCTCCTCAGAAGCTATCTGAGAAACTTTTCCACACCTTTTAAGAGTATCAAGAATTATCTCATTGGCAAGCTCGTCAAGCTTTTGAACTTCTTCTCCCTGAACGTTCATCTTTCCAGCACTTCCTAAAACATCCAAAAGCGCTGCTTTCCTCACTTTTGCAGAAATCTCTTTTGTCGCAAATGCAATTTCGTTCAGCAGAATAATTAAATCATCAGTAAGATGTTCAATCTCTTTTTTCTTATCAAATAAGTAAGCCGTCAACGTAATAGCCATTTCTCCCTCCACCATATTAGTTAAGGAACACGTTAAGTTTCTTTCTCAAAGCATACTCCTTCATCTTCTTTTTAGCTCTCGCTTCAAGCTGTCTCACTCTCTCTCTACTTATTCCAAGCTTTTCACCAATTTCTCTTAACGTTTTCGGGTCGTTACCATCCAAACCAAACCTCATAATAATAATTCTCTTTTCTTGAGGAGTTAACTGCTCAAGCATCTCTTGAATACTCTGTTTGAGTTCCTCCTTTACTACCTTCTCCTCTACTTCAGCCGTCCCCTCACCTTTAAGAAAATCTTTGAAAGTAGTATCCTCTTCATCTCCTATCGGTGTATCAAGAGAAAGAGGAACTTGACAAACAGTCAAAAGACGCTCTATCTCCTTCGGGTCCATCCCAACGTATTCTGCAAGCTCTTCAGTAGTTGGTTCTCTACCCAATTTTTTCAAAAGTTCCCCATAAGAACGGGTTATTTTGTTAACCAAAACAGCTTGTTTAACAGGAATCTTAACAGCACCCGTTTGCTGTGCAAGCGCCTGCATTATAGACTGCCTTATCCACCAAACAGCATAAGAGATAAACTTAACACCTTTATCGGGGTCAAACCTTCTTGCTGCTTCGATAAGTCCCAAAATCCCTTCAGCAATAAGGTCGTGTAAAGGTAATCCACAACCTAAATACTTCTTAGCAACGCTTACAACAAAACGCAAGTTAGACTCTACAAGCTTCTTCAAAGCTTCCTTATCACCTTTCTTTGCCCTCTTCGCTAACTCTATCTCCTCCTCTCTCGTAAGAAGTGGAATCTTTGAAATAGACTTTAAAAATGCATCAAGTGAATCTTTATCCGGAACGAAACTCTCAATTAGCGAAGGGTCTATTTGCTGGTCAAAAAGGTTAAGCTCCCCGGAAAGTTCATCCTCCGGGGATTCAATATCGTCAAATCCCAAGTTTTCTTCATCTTCCAAGAAAAAATCTTTATCTTCAATCATCCTATTCCTCCGGTTTTAAAACGATATAGATAATTCCTCCATTTCTCAACACTTTAACCAAAACTCCAGAAGTTCCCGCTTTTTTCAAAATTTTAGCCAGTTGTTCCACAGTTTTCACTTCTTTAAGAGTTCTCGGTGTAAGCCCTGCCTTTACAATTACATCTCCTTCTCTCAAACCTGCATCGTCTGCGGGAGAGCCAGGCTTAACTTCAGTAACCAACAATCCTTCCTTAATCCACTTCGGAATAGCAAGTTTTTTCTTAAGCTCCTCATTAAGGGGCTGAACAGCAAATCCATACTTATCCAACATATCTTTAAGAACTACCTTCTCACTTCCCGGCATCTGCCCAACTTTTACGGTTAACACCTTCTCTTTTCCATCTCTCACAACAGTAATCCTTACTCTTTCTCCCGGTTTCGTGTTAATAACTTTAAGCTGTAAATCCGTAACGTTTTTAACAGGTTCCCCGTTGTAACGAACTATAACGTCACCGCTCTTCAAACCTCCTTTCTCAGCAGGGCTACCACTCATTACCTTCGTAACTAAAACGCCATGCTTAACGCCAAACTTCTGTGCAATTTCCGGAGAGATATCCTCTATGTAAACACCAAGCCAACCTCTAATCACCTTTCCATACTTGAGGAGGTCGTTCATTATCTTTTTGGCGATGTTTATGGGAACAGCAAAACCTAATCCTTGCGCATTTCTAACAATAGCTGTATTGATGCCTATTACCCTACCGTGAATATCGCAGAGCGGTCCCCCGCTGTTACCCGGATTAATTGCTGCATCTGTTTGAATGAAATCTTCTATAGGATTTAACCCCAATCCGTGTCTGCCTTTAGCAGAAATAATACCGTGTGTAACGGTCCAGTTAAGCCCGTAAGGATTTCCTATAGCTATAACAAACTCACCGACCTTAATTGAATCGGAATCACCAAGCTGAACTGTGGGAACTTTTTTATTTCCAACTTTTATCTTGATAAGAGCAACATCCGTTTTTCTATCTTTTCCTACAATCTCGGCTTTATAAACAGAACCATCACTCAATTTAACCTTTATCTTAGTAGCTTTATCAACAACGTGATTATTGGTAAGTATGTAAGCCCAGCCGTTTTCAACTTTAACGATAAAACCCGAACCTAAAGCTCTGGTTTTAAATTCTCTGGGAAAATTATCAAAGGGAAAAGGAACTCCAAATTCGTGAAAGAAATCCCTAAATTCCGGAGGAATGGGAGGATGCTTCACTTTTATCTCAGCAACCGTGCTAATATTAACAACAGCAGGCTTAACTTTTTCTGCAACCGTTTCAAACACTTTTTGAAGAGACTCAACGGTGCTGTAATCCTGAGGAGTTGCAGTAACATTTGCAAAAGAATAAGTTGTCGATACCGCCACCATTGCCAGAGCAACGGTTACTCTCTTTAGAAGCTGTCTTGTGTTCATCGCACTACCTCCTTCTTAGTTATCTTTTTGTGCGTAAAGAATTCTTCTTAACAATTTTTCACTTAAAACCCTTTTTGCTCCTATAAACCTTCTTTTAAAGTATGCACTATTTAGAGAAGAAATAGAAAGACCGTGATACATCCCAGAAAAATGGACAAATTTACCGTTACCGATATAAATACCAACATGCGAGGGAAAGCTGGCATAAGTTCTGAAAAAGACCAAATCTCCAACCTTCAGCTCATCTTTACTTACAGGAACACCAACGTTAAACTGGGCTCTTGCCGTCCTTGGCAAGTTTATACCCAATTTTCTATAAACATACATAGTAAATGACGAACAATCAAGCCCTCTTTTAGGGTTATTACCTCCAAAAACGTAAGGAGTATTTTTCAAACTTTTAAACACTTTAGCCAGAATTTCCAGTAAAGTGCTTTTATATTCCGGGCTTTCAAGAATCGACAAACTCCAATTATCGTAAGGAACGTTTAAAGGAGTAGAAAGAACATCCGCTAATTTTTCTCCCTCCTCGTAAACGACATTAGTTATAGGATAGATATTCTCACCTGTTTCCCTTATGTCCTCTCTTATCTCTGCCGCTTTCCTTTCCAAAAAAGCTATCGTTTTTTTACTGTTTACAGGCTTATAACGTTTTCCAGGAACGATAAGACGCTGACCGGGTCTCAACAAATTACTGTGCAGACCGTTAATTCTTTTAAGCTTGACAACCGTTGTATGAAATTTTCTGGCTATCTTATATAAAGAATCCCCCTTTTTTACTCTGTAAAGCTGAGCATGAACTGTTTGAGGAAATAAAAAGAGCATAGATAAACACAACAAAACCTTCCTCAACTTTGACACCCTCCTGCAGGTTACGAAAACTATTTTACCAAAAGACCAACAGATTCTTTTAGTTTCCTAAGTTCTTCTTCTGTTAAATTCCTATACTCACCTACAGGTAACTCTCCCAACTCCAAATTGCCGAACTTAATCCTTTTTAAGTAAATAACCGGATGTCCGATTTTTTCAAACATCCTCTTTACTTGGTGGTATTTGCCTTCAGTTATTTCTATTTCTACAGCAGAACGCTCCTTCCCCGCTTTAAGAATTTTGACTTTTGCCGGACGGGTAACAAAATCCCCCAAATCCACACCTTTCCTTAAAGCTTCTATTCTTTCTTCAGTTAATTCGCCTGTTAC
>JAMOPR010000138.1 GCA_027064485.1 Desulfurobacteriaceae bacterium
ATCATCAAGTATCTGAAGGAGTATATTGAACACATCTGGATGAGCCTTTTCTATCTCATCCAAAAGAATCACGCTGTAAGGTTTCCTTCTAACAGCTTCTGTAAGTTGTCCTCCTTCCTCGTAACCAACATATCCCGGAGGTGCACCAATAAGCTTAGAAACAGCATGCTTCTCCATATATTCAGACATATCCAACCTTATAATAGCCGTTTCATCTCCAAACAAGTATTCTGCCAAAGCTTTAGCCAATTCTGTCTTACCTACACCGGTAGGACCTAAGAACAGAAAACTTCCAAGAGGCCTGTTAGGAGGCTGTAATCCCGCCCTTGCACGTCTAATAGCTTCAGAAATAGCTTTAATAGCCCTTTCTTGACCAATTACTCTCTTATGCAACTCTTTTTCCATTCTGAGGAGTTTCTGAATCTCTTCTTCTTGAAGCTTAGATGCAGGAATACCTGTCATTTCAGAAATAACTTCTGCTATATCTTCAGCAGTAACTACAGGAACGTTCTCTCCCTGCTCTTTAGCCTTCTCTTGTTTTTCCTCAAGCTCCTTAATGCGTTCCTCTATTTCCTTAATTTCCTTCTTAAGTTTAGC
The DNA here is from genome assembly GCA_027064485.1 of Desulfurobacteriaceae bacterium. Classification (GTDB taxonomy): domain Bacteria; phylum Aquificota; class Aquificia; order Desulfurobacteriales; family Desulfurobacteriaceae; genus Desulfurobacterium_B. Next base: position 598 of record JAMOPR010000138.1, read on the forward strand.
AGCTTTGTCAAACTCTTCCTGTTTAACAGCTTCATCCAATTCAGCCCTCAAGTTGTGCAACTTCTCTTTCAACTCAGCAAGCTCTGGAGAAGTATAAGTAGCCTCTATCTTCTTCCTCGCACAAGCCTCATCAAGAACATCTATAGCCTTATCAGGCAAATACCTTCCTTGAATATACTTTTTAGAAAGTTTTACAGCAGCCTCTATCGCATCATCAGTAATCTTAACTTTATGATGCTCCTCAAGTTTTGGTCTCAAACCTTTCAACATTTTAATTGCAGATTCTACGGAAGGCTCATCAACCCAAACTGGCGCAAATCTCCTTTCAAGTGCAGGGTCTTTTTCTATGTATTTCCTAAATTCATCTACAGTTGTAGCACCAATTACCCTAAACTCACCTCTTGCCAAAGCAGGCTTCATTATGTTAGCTGCATCCATAGAACCTTCTGCTGCTCCTGCCCCAACAACAGTATGAAGTTCGTCAATAAATAGAATGATGTTTCCCTCTTCTCTAATAGCATCTAAAACTTGTTTCAATCTTTCTTCAAACTCACCACGATACTTAGTTCCCGCCACCAAAGCCGCCATATCAAGAGCAACTATCCTCTTATCTTTAAGCTCATCAGGAACTTCACCGTTTGCTATTTTCTGAGCTACTCCCTCAACAATGGCAGTCTTACCAACCCCGGCAGGTCCTACAAGAACTGGGTTGTTCTTTGTCCTTCTGGAAAGAATCTGAATAACCCTTTTAATTTCATTTTCTCTATCGATAACAGGGTCAAGTTTTCCTTCTTCTGCAAGACCTGTAAGGTCTATACCGAATTTCCTGAGAATCTCCGGAATCTGCTTACCACCTTTCTTAGCTTTTGCAGAAATATCTCTAGATAACTTAGCCTTACCCTCTCTGTATTTCTTAACAGCTTTCAAAGCATCTTCTTTTTCTAAACCTAACTTAAGAAGGATTCTATAAGCCATACTCTCCGGAACTTCATAGAAAGCAAGGAACAGATGCTCAAGGTCAACATTTCTTGCTTTCATCTGCCTTGCAATATCTATAGCAGCATCAAGAACCTTTTTAAGAGTTGGCGTTATGTAAATCTCCTCGTATCCAGTGTAAGAGGAAGGAATTCCCAAACGCCCTACTCTGTCTACTTGTTCTCTGATAAACCTTTTAACTCTTACAGGGTCAAAGCCTGCTAAAGAAAAGACATCCAAAACAGGCGAACCTGGAAGTTCAACCATTGCCAAAAGTAAATGTTCTGTATCAACATATCTTTCGCCAAGTTGTCTTGCTATTTCCTGAGAAAGAAGTATTGCATCTTTTGCACGTCCACTCAAAACGTCCCAAACGTTCATTTTTCCCTCCTATAAATGTTATTTTTTCAAAATTTCAACAAGTTTAGAAACGTCAAGCTCTTCAAATTCAAGGTTTTTAAGTAGAGAAAGAAGAATCTCTTTAGATGTATCGTCTAAACGTTCTGCCATAGCCTTGAAAAGCTTTTCTATATCATCTTCCAAACGCAGGATAAAATGTGTTCCTGCAACGTTAATTCCTTTTTCCCGGGTAAGATATACAATCTTCTTAATCCTTACCAAGTCGCTTTCAGAATAGAGCCTTGTCCTTCCTTCAGTTCTTGACGGCTTTATAAGCCCTTCGTTCTCATAAAAGCGCAAGGTTTGAGGATGGACACCGGCAATCTTTGCCACAATACTAATCATATAAACTGGTGTA
>JAMOPR010000139.1 GCA_027064485.1 Desulfurobacteriaceae bacterium
TTTTCTCCTCTCCGAATTTTGTCCTTTTGAAAGTTATACTTTTTTGGCTGTTAGGAAAAGCACTTTATACTTTATTACGCAGTTTTGGGAAAACAGTTCTTTAAACCTTTTTACTGTGCTTTTAAGAGGTAGCGGGGGGCGGTGGGGATTTTTGGCGCCAATTTTCGTTACGAATTTGACTGCTTCTTCTACTCTTTCAGGAAGTAGGGTGTATTCTTTCCTGCTGGCTTCTATGATTTCAAAATTTTCTTTTATTGTTTTAAATACCTTATTTTCATCAGGAAACTGAAATAGAACGTCCTTTTTACCTCTCGTTTCTAAAAAGGCTTTCTGCCAGGTAATGAATAGTTCTTCCAAGCTTCCCTTTACGGGAACGGCGGAAATGAAAAATCCCCCTTCTTCCAGCACGCGATATATCTCTTCTGCTACCAGCTCAACGTTCATCCACTGCAGGGAAAAGGAAGAAATTACAGCTTTGAAGCTTTCTTCTTTGAAAGGGAGTTTTTCTCCATCAGCACAAGCTACAAAGTTTAAGTTTTCTTTTGCTTTTCTGCACATCTCAAAGGAGATATCTATTCCGAAAGAATTTGAATAGCTTTTCATTCCTTCGGCGGTTCCGCAGCCTAAGTCGAGGAGGGGGTGGGGATTTTTGATTAGTTGTAGCCTTCTTAAAATTTCTTCTAAGACTTTTTTTTGAATTACAGCGTATCTGCCGTAACTTTTAGCTGCTCTTGAAAAGTTTTCCCTTACAATTCTCTTGTGCATTTTTCTCCTCTGTTTGCGCGGAAATTATATAATCCTTTCTCTAAGGGAGGATTGATGCACGACTGGATTAAAAGGCGCAGTTCAAAAGTAATATACGTTGGAAACGTGCCCATTGGCGGTAATAATCCAATAGTTGTTCAATCGATGACAAATACTTTTACTGAAGACGTTGAAAGCACTGTTAACCAGATTAAACGCCTTGAAAAGGTTGGATGCGAGATAGTAAGAGTTGCAGTCCCTTCTATTGAAGCAGCCGAAAAGATTCCGGAAATAAAGAAAAGGATTTCTATCCCTCTTATTGCAGATATCCATTTTGATTACAAGCTTGCTCTTATCTCTATGGAGAGAGGAGCAGATTGCATTAGAATAAATCCTGGAAACATTGGAGAAGTGTGGAAAATTAAGGAAATAGTTAAATTGGCAAGAGAAATGAACATATCTATAAGAGTCGGCGTAAATTCTGGCTCTATTCCAAAGAAAATTCTCGGTAAATATGGATTTCCTTCTCCTCAAGCCCTTGCTGAAGCAGCCCTTGATTACGCTAAACTATTTGAAGACTTTGGGTTTACAAATATGAAATTTTCTTTGAAGGGTTCTGACGTTAAAACTACCGTTATAGCTAACCAAGAGTTTGCTTCGAAAACTGATTATCCAATACATATAGGAATAACTGAGGCAGGAACGCTTCTTTCTGGAGCTGTGAAATCGGCAGTTGGTATAGGTATTCTACTTTATTTGGGTATTGGAGATACGTTAAGAGTTTCCCTTTCTACCGACCCTGTTGAGGAAGTTAAGGTTGCCTATAAAATCCTTTCTGCCCTTGAACTTAGAAAAGTAGGTGTTGAAGTTATTTCCTGCCCCACCTGTGGTAGGTGTATGGTTGACGTTCAAGCAATAGCGGAAGAAGTGGAAAGGAAGTTAGAGGGTATAAAGAAACCTTTGAAAGTAGCCGTAATGGGATGTGCAGTAAACGGACCAGGAGAAGCCAGATTTGCTGATGTAGGTATAGCCGGAGCTGGCAGTCGTTTTATTCTTTTCGTTAAAGGTAGAGTTATTGAGAAAAACTTAACTAAAGAGGCAGCCTTAAATAGGCTTCTTGAAGAGGTTCAAAAGTTAGCTGAGGAAAAAAATGAGGATAACGGTTTTTATAGAGAACATTAAAGCTTTTATCCGTTGTGGCGTTTATAAAGAGGAAAAGAAGTTAGGTGGACAGTATGAGGTATCCGTTTACGTTGAATCTAAAGAATTCATCGATTATCAAGAACTATACCTTTTAGTTGAAAGATTGACGGAAGAAATTTATACTTATATGGAAGATTTTGCCCGGAAGCTGTTAGAGTGCATAGTTGAGAAGTGGAATCCTGAGTCTGTAGTGATTAAAGTGGTTAAGTTAAGCGTGCCGTTCAGACACAGTTTTGAAAAAGCAGGAATAGAAATAAGGTGGGTGAAAAATGGGGAAGATGGAAAATAAAAAAGAAAAAGTAGAATGTAAAACACTTGAAAAGCTCAGAGAGAAAAAAAAGCTAACTCCTTCAGAGATTCAGTTTATAAGCTCTATTGC
>JAMOPR010000140.1 GCA_027064485.1 Desulfurobacteriaceae bacterium
CTAAAAAACTCATCTAAAACTAAGATTTAAGCTTTTTTCTTCCTTGCGACTAACCACCTTTTCTTACTTTCTTCTGCTTCTACTTCAACTGCATTCCAATCAGGCTTTGTCTCTTTAGTAGCTGGAGGAGCAACTTCTTTAACTTGTGTGAGACACCCCGGTTTCGGGCAAGCCCTCACACACTCACCGCAGTATATACATAAATAAGGATTGTAATGATACTTCTTAGAACCATCTTCTTTGTAGGTAAACCTTATAGCACCCGGAGGACAAACCAATTCACATTTTGTGCAAAAGATACATAACTCCTCTTTATAAACTATTAATCCTCTATAATCAGGAGGCGTAGGCGAAGGTTCAAAAGGATACTTTATAGTTGCCGGTTTGGAAAATAGATTCTTTATCGTTTCAATAATCATATCTTTCACGGCTTTACCTCCTTACCTTGCAGTGCAGGAAAGACAAGGGTCAAAGCTTATAACTGTTGCAGGAACATCCGCATAATCCATACCAATAAAAAGCTCTTTCATAACTGGAAGGTTGGCAAAAGTAGGAACTCTTATCCTTAATCTGTCCAAAATCATTTTCTTACTGGCTTTCACGTAGTAGAAAAGTTCTCCTCTCGGAGCTTCTATCTTTGCAATACCTTCTCCTTCCGGCAAACCCTTAACGTTGACCTTAATATCTCCTTCCGGTATACCGTCTAAAACGTTCCAGAGCATCTCTATAGAATTAAGAATTTCCTCCGCTCTAACCATCGTCCTATCATAAATATCCCCTCCCTTTCTAACTATCATTTTGTATCCCACTTCTTCAAAGGGCAGGTAATCATATTCAGCCCTTGCATCTACAGGGAGATTGGAAGCCCTTGCAGGAGGACCAACTACGTTCAGCTCTTTTGCCATCTCAAGAGTTATTACACCGATTCCTTTCCAACGTAACTTAACCGTATAATCGTTTTCAAAAACGTCCTTCAGCCACTTGCATTTTTCTTCAAGCAATTTCAATTTTTCCCTCAACACCTTCTCATTCTCAGCAGTTAGCTCTCTGTTTACCCCACCCAAAGTAACGTAATCAAACTGTATCCTGTTTCCCGTTATAAGTTCTTGAAGTTCCATCACAAGTTCTCTGTGTTTAAACGTTTGCATAAACAGATTTTCATAACCGGCCACTTCAGCTGTGTGTCCCATAGCCAAAAGGTGAGAGTGAATCCTGTCAAGTTCACTAACCAAAAGTCTTAAATAGAGTGCCTTTCGAGGAACCTCTATTTCCATCATTCTCTCAACAGCAGTAACGTAACCTAACGTATGGGAAATAGCGCATAAACCACAAACACGGGCTACTACGTAACCTACCTGTAGGTATTTGAATTTCGTCATACAGGCTTTTTCAATTCCCCTGTGGACATAACCAACATCAACCTCAACATCAACAATTTTTTCGTTCTCTGTTTGAAAAACGAATCTAACAGGCTCCGGCAAAGCTACATGTTGACTTCCAAAAGGTATAGTTATTCTGTTCCCCATTTTAACCTCTCCTTAAAGGTGCTTGTGGACTATCAGGGTCAAGGAAAAGACCTTTTTTAGCACCTTCTACGTTAAGTCCTAAAAGGTCTGCAAGTTCCCACTCGGATATCCAAGCAGATGGAATTATGTATGTAATGGTAGGAATTTCATCATCGTAATTGGCTTCTGCAGTAAAAACCTTAAATACTTCTTTCTCTCCATATTTCGAAAAAAACCATTTCAACTCTACCTTACCCCCCAAATCCGTTCCGTTAACGGTGATAAAGTGCCATTCGTTCGGGTCGTAAAAATCCTTTATCGCTTTCCTAACATCTCTAAGAGAAATCTTAATCTCATCTATCCTCATGGCACCTCCTACAGCATTCAGCAAGCAGTTTTCTTCTGTTCGGATTTGGTTTACAGTCCTTACATACAACTGGGAGTTCCATGTCCTTCTTTTTCTTTTCCAAAATTTCCAAAGCCTTAATCACTCCGTCTATAATCGCTTCAGGTCTTGCAGCACAACCCGGAATGTAAACATCAACAGGGATAAAATTGTCAACACCGTTACCTACGTTATACATACCCCTAAACACACCTCCTGTGCATGCACAAGCCCCTACTGCAACAACTACTTTCGGCTCCGGCATCTCCATATAGAGTCTTATTAGCCTGTCTCTTGCCCTTTTGGTTACAGGTCCTGTAACTAAAAGAATGTCAGACTGTTTTGGATTCCCCCTGTTGAGAATTCCGAAACGTTCGAGGTCATACTTGGGGGAAAGACACGCAAGTATTTCGACATCACAACCATTACAACTT
>JAMOPR010000141.1 GCA_027064485.1 Desulfurobacteriaceae bacterium
CATTTTGAATCCTTCTCAAACTTTGAGAGTAGAACTGGCACTTAAGGCTCTGGAAATGGACGGAGACGTTCAAATACTTTCAAGTCCAAAAGTTATGACTCTCAACAACCAGGAAGCCTCCATAGAGCAAGGTGTGGAAATACCTTACAGAGAATCCACCGTTGGCGCCGGAGGAGCTACAAGTTACAGCATAGATTTCAAAAAAGCCTCTCTGATTTTAAAAGTTAAACCACACATCACCGGAGATAACAACATAGTTATGGACATAGAAGTAAGGAAAGATTCCCCCGACTATCAATACGTCGTAATAACAGGAAACGGTGAACCTGCAATAGATACAAGGAACGTAAAATCAAAAGTCAGGATAAGGAGTGGCGACACCGTAGTCATCGGAGGAATTTACGAAAAAGAGAAAAATAAAAGTGAGTCAGGAGTTCCCGGTCTCAGCAGAATTCCGTTGCTCGGCTGGCTGTTTAAGAATTCCGATGTAAAGGTTAAAAATACGAAGCTCTTAATATTCATTACTCCGCAAATCATCAAGTAAGCCGATGCTGGGATTTTTGGTAGTTGACAAACCTAAAGGGATAACGTCCCACGACGTTGTAAAAGAAGTGAGAAAGTTAGTCAAAGATAAAGTGGGACACTGCGGAACGCTTGACCCGTTAGCCACAGGTGTTTTGATACTTTCTGTAGGAAAGGCGACAAGACTCTCCGAGTATTTGCTGAAGCAAGATAAATGTTACCTTGTAAAAGGCGTTTTCGGCTACGACAGCGATACTTACGACACGGATGGAAATATAAAAAAAGTGGAGTGCAAAAAGATATCTAAAGAAGAACTTGAAGCTACTTTACCAAAATTTAAAGGAAAGATTAAACAGGTTCCGCCTCCATTCTCAGCAGTTAGGGTAAAAGGTAAAAGGGCTTACGAACTTGCAAGAAAAGGTGAAAAGGTAGAACTGCCAGAAAGAGAAGTTGAAATTTACAAAATAGAACTCATTGATTACAACTTCCCTGAATTTGTTATAAACGTCTGTTGTTCTTCTGGAACTTACATCCGTTCACTTGTTCACGACATTGGGAAAAGGTTGGGATGTAGCGCTATCGTTTCTGAATTAAGAAGAACCAAGATAGGGGAAATTACAGTAAATAAAGCTATTAAATTAAATCAACTTAACAAAGAGAACATTGCTAAACACTTGCTAAACCCGGAAAAAATCCTCCCCCTCCCCACCCTCTCTCTAACCGAAGAACTTTCCCTTAAACGCTTTAAAAACGGCGCTCCGCTGAAAGTAAAAGAAAAAGACGGCTTATACTCTGTTTTATTTAACGAAAAGTTTATCGGCGTAGGAAAAGTGAAAAATAACGTTCTCAAAGCAGAAAAGGTCATACTTTAACTGCCTTTATACCATCAACTGCTTTTCTCAGTTCTTTTAAAACTTCTTGATAATCAACACTTCCCTCTTCTATCCTGTCCATCAACTCTTCAAGGTTGCGCGTAAACTCCTCAGACGTATAGAAAGGAAAACGCTGTGATAAATACTCGTAAACCTTAATTCCAAGAGAGGTAGGATATAAAAATTTACCTTTCTGGACTACGTATTTCCTATCAAGAAGCGTTTGAACGATTTTAGCGTAAGTTGACGGTCTGCCTATTCCTTTCTTCCTCATCTCCTCAACCAATTCACCCTGAGTAAATGGGTAAACTTTGGGGATTTTTCTTTTAATAAGTTTTAAAACGTTAAGTTCCAACTCATCTGTCTCAACATCCAAAAACCTTACCTTTATAGGAAAAATTAAATTCCAGCCGTCTTTAACTATCCTTACAACAGCAGTTTCTTCCTCCTTAACTTCAGAAGGTAAAAGCGTTAAAAGCAGTTTTACTTCTTCAACTTCAACGGGAATCATCTGAGAAGCAATAAACCGCCTGAAAATCAAGTCGTAAAGAGCAAAGTGCTCTTTTGTCATTCTAAAAGTTGAACCAGAAACAGTAACAAGGGTTCTTAAACCGTCCGCATCGGTAGGACGTGTAGGTCTTATACACTCGTGAGCGCCTCCCTCTCCCCACGGTCTTAACTTAACGTAATCGGCACCGAACCTCTCTGAAATATACTCCTTTGCAACGCCCATTCCTGCAGTGGAAACCCTCGTTGAATCCGTTCTGTGGTAGGTAATAAAACCGCCTTCAAAGAGGTCCTGCGCCAAATCCATCGTTTTCTCTGCAGAAAATCCCAAAACGTTAGATGCTTCTCTTAAAAGTTCTCCTGTATTGAAGGGGGGGAGGGGATTTTTTTCTCT
>JAMOPR010000142.1 GCA_027064485.1 Desulfurobacteriaceae bacterium
ACCTCTACCGCATACGCCTAAGCTCAATAGAACCAATGGAATTTACAGATGAACTTATCTCCGTAATAACAGAATCTCCAAAGATTGCTCCGCACTTTCACATTCCTCTGCAAAGCGGCAGCAAAACAGTTCTGCAAAGAATGAACCGCCGTTACACGCCAGAAGACTATAAAAAAACGGTAGAAAAAATCCTCACCCGCCTCCCCCACGCCGCCATCGGCACAGACGTCATGGTGGGCTTTCCCGGCGAAACGGAAAAAGAGTTTGAAGAAACAAAAAAACTCATAGAAGAAATCCCCTTTGCCTACCTCCACGTTTTCCCCTATTCAAAAAGAAAAGGCACAAAAGCTGCCCTTTTAAAAGACAGCGTCCCGCCAGAAGTCAAAAAAGAAAAAGTAAAAATCTTAAGAGAAATAGGAAAGGAAAAAAGCATAAAATACAGAAGCTTATTTCTCAACAAAACACTTGACGCCCTCGTCCTCTCAGAAACGGAAAACGAACACTCGGTAGCCCTTACAGACAACTACATAAGAGTAGTTTTAGACCGCAAACTTCCCCCCTCCACACCCATAAAAGTAAAACTAACAAAAGTCGGAGAAAAAAGAGAGGAAAACTATGGGATTGTAATAGTATAATTCCAAAAGGGAACAACTTCTGGGGGAAAAATGAAAAAGAAACTTTTCATACCCTTAGCCTTTATACTCTGCCTACTCCCCTTTATTTTCAACATTCCATTAGAAGTAAAAAAAGGACTATCTATACTCATATTCACCGCAGTTCTCTGGATAACAGAAGCTCTGCCATTGCCCGTTACATCACTATTAGTTCCCATATTAGCTTCACTTTTAGGCATTTTAAGCGTCAAAGCTGCATTTTCTTCCTTCGCTCACCCAATCATCTTCCTCTTCTTCGGCGGCTTTGCCTTGGCAACTGCTCTAAAAAAATACGAAATGGACAAGTTCATAGCCTACAAAATTGTCAGCGCATCTAAAGGCTCCCTCTTCACAACTTCACTGCTACTTTTCGCAGCAACAGCTTTCGTTTCAATGTGGATAAGCAATACCTCAACCACAGCAATGATGCTACCGTTAGCTTTAGGAATCATAGGTGCCGTTCAGGCAGACGAAAGGCTTAAAACTTTCCTGCTTTTAGGAATAGCATACTCTGCAAGTGTAGGAGGCATAGGAACTTTAGTAGGTAGTCCGCCAAACGGCATAACCGCCGCAAACCTGAACATGAACTTTACAGACTGGCTGATTTTCGGAATACCCACTGTAATTGTTCTGTTTCCACTGCTCTTTTTAATTCTTTACTTCTACTTTAAACCTAATTTAAAAGAAAAGGTTACCTTAGAAAAAATTTCATTTTCAATGACGAAAGAAAGATGGAACGTTTTAGGCATATTCCTCCTAACCGCATTGCTATGGCTGTTCGGCAAAAAAATATCATCTCTATTCGGCATCCACCACTACTTTGACGCCCTCGTAGCCGTTCTTGCCGTAGTTCTTCTATTCTTAGCGAACTTAGTAAACTGGGAAGAAATCAATGAAGGAACAGACTGGGGAACCTTATACCTCTTCGGCGGCGGCATAGCACTTTCCCACGTTCTTAAAACAACAGGTGCAAGCAAGTTTATTGCCTCCTTACTGACAAACAGTATAGGTAACCTGCCTCACCTCTTAATAGTCCTCTGCGTCACCCTATTCATGATTTTCATGACAGAACTGATGAGCAATACGGCAACAGCAGCCATCTTCGTTCCCATACTAATCACTACAGCCACACAAATGGGATTACCTCCCCACGAATTAGCATTGCCAGCAGGTATTGCAGCTTCCTGCGCTTTCATGCTTCCAGTAGCAACACCTCCCAACGCCATAATCTATGGAACAGGAGAAGTAAAACAGAAAGACATGATAAAGGTAGGTTTTATACTGAACGTTGCCTTTGCAGTAGCTATAGCACTCCTTTGCGCATTTATAGTGAACAGAACCTTCCTTTTTAGTGTTGAAGTTCAGACAGAAGGTGGACACCCTACAATAACATTTGAACACCACAAAAAGGAGATGTCCACCGATGAAACAATTAAAGAGATTCAAAGGAGCATACCTCCACATATCAGACACAAATACAGCATTTAAAGAGACCCACAAGAAAGGAAGAAAGATAAAGAAAATCCTTGACATTACAAAGGATAGAAACGTCAAGAAAAGACTTAAGTGGATAGACCACAAAACAGGAAACGCCAGAAAAACCTGCAGATACTTCGGAATCAGCCCAACAACC
>JAMOPR010000143.1 GCA_027064485.1 Desulfurobacteriaceae bacterium
TGCCTTGAAAGAAAAGGTTATGTTTGGCGGTGAAGAGAGCGGCGGTTATGCTCTTATGGATTACCTGCCTGAAAGAGATGGTCTTTTAATGGGACTGTTGATAGTTGAGAAGATGCTTGTAGAAGGCAGAAGCGTTTCTGAGATGGTTAAAGCGCTCTTTGAGGAATTTGGAGAAGCCTATTACCTAAGGAAGGATTTGCCGGTTACTGAGGAAGAAAGGGAGAACTTAGAAAGATTAAAGGAGAACCCGCCTGAGAAATGGAATGACTTGGTTGTTGATAGGGTGATAACGATTGATGGTTTAAAGATTATATTTAAAGATGATTCCTGGATACTGTTTAGACCTTCAGGAACGGAACCAGTGTTCAGGGTTTATGCGGAAACTCCGAGTATTGAGAAAACAAAAGAACTACTGGAGTGGGGATGTAAGTTGGTGAAATCCGTTTAGAGGAGATAGATATGGGGGACTATCAGTTTTCAGACAGACAGCCTCAGGTTATGAAAGATTACGTTTATGTTTTAGGAAAGGCTATTGAGAAAGCTCCTGAATTAAGGGGAGTGCCTACAGGCGTTAAGGGTCTTGATAACCTGTTTTTTAAGGTTGAGTGGGAAGAGGGAAAGCCTGTTAGAAGACCTCTTGGAGGAATTCCAGAATATGCGGTTATTAACCTGACAGGTATGCCAGATACTGGAAAAAGTTTGATTGCCGAGCAGTTTACGATAAAACAGGCTTCTTTGGGGCAGAAGGTTTGCTTTATAACCGTTGAAAGTCCTGCTTCTTTTGTTGCTGCGGGGTTAAAAGAAAGAGCAGCCGCTATGGGCGTAAATTTTGAAGAAATAGAAGACAACATTATTTTAATTGATGCTGCGAGCAACGCCCGCTTAAGGGAGGACATTCCTACTATGCTTGATACCCTTGCTTACGTTTATAGGACTTATCATTGCCACAGGACAGTTATTGACTCCATTACAGGACTTTACGAATCTAAAGAGATGCTTGCTCGCTCTATTGTTAGGGCTTTTTTCAACTTTATGAAAAAGTGGTATCAAACGGCAATTTTCGTTTCTCAGAAAAGGAGCGGACACGACGAGCTTTCTGCTGAGGCTGCTGGAGGTTATGCCGTAGGTCATATAGTTGATTGCACTATGGTTCTTTCTAAAGAGATTCTTCTTTCTCCGTCGAGGGCTAAGGCTTTTAAGAAGGAATTGGGAGATATTTTGAGGCTGTTTAGGATTGACGGTTGTAGGATGTGTGGTCACGATACTAAGCTCCACTTGATGGAAATTACTGAGTTGGGTCTTGTAGAGATAGAGGAACCGCTTGTTGATTACTTGAGGGGTAAGAGTAAGTGAGAAACGTAGCGGTCATAGGTGATGGAAGCATTGAGCTTAACAGTGACCTTTACAATGTGGCTTTTGAAGTTGGGAGGCTAATAGCGGAGAGGGGACACGTTTTAATTTGCGGCGGACTCCGCGGAGTTATGGAGGCTGCTGCCAAAGGTGCTAAAGAAAGGGGAGGATTGACAGTTGGAATATTACCGGGTTATGAGTTTAATGCCAACCCTTATATAGATGTTCAAATTCCTACCGGTATGTATCAGGCAAGAAACGTATTGGTCGTAGCTTCCTCCAAGGTTGTAGTTGCCGTAGGTGGTAGCTATGGAACTTTGAGCGAAATCGGGCACGCTTTAAAATTAGGAAAGAGGGTGATAGGCTATAAAACGTGGAAGATAGAAGGAATTGAATATTATGAAGAAAAGGAACTTTTCCTTAACGCTGTTGCTTCTGCTTTTTAGCCTTTTTCTGCTAAAGCCTGCCTTTTCTTCCTCTTTAGATGGAGCTCTTTATAAGTTGGAGCAGGATATTAAAAGTGGTAAGAGTAGTGCTGTTATAGCTGAAGATATTAGGTGTGTTTTGAAAGTTAAAAAGGAATTGCCCGTTGTTCGCGTTCCAGAATTAAACTATTTGACAGCTAAGAAGATAGAGGAGATACCCTCTACGAAACTTTTATTTTTAATGAAAATTTTGAGAATCCTTCAGCCTTTGAAGGTTTATTCTTTGTGTGTTTTACTTATTCTTGCCTTCTTTTCAGTTTTGTTCTTTTTTCAGCAGCTTAAAAATTTTGGTTATTGGAAACAAATATTTGTAGCTGTTTTCCTTTCTTTGGTGGTTTTTTCTGTTTGGAGAGAAGAGTTTCTCATACTTATCTTTTTATTTGGAACTTTTGGAGTTTTCCTTGCTTCTTTTAAGAAGAAGAATTTTACCTATTTCTACTTTGGGATGTTTGCACTTTTTGTATGTTGCGTTACTGGAGAGGATTTTGTTCAAAGTTTGATAACCTCGCCGGCAGAGGAATTTACCGTTAAAGTAGGTAGAGATTGGTTTGCTCCCGATTATTTAGTTGAAAGGGCTTTTGATGGATTTGAAGAACGTGTGCAGATAGAAAAGCTTACCAACAGAGTATCCTGGGGAAACTATACCGTGGTTGCGAAGTTAAAGAAGTTTTTAGAGAAGGTGGGAGATTCTGAAGAGAAAATGGTGTTGCTGAACGATTTGGGAGTTGTTTCTTTCATGAAGGGAGACTTTGGGAAAGCAAAGGAGTTTTTTTCTAAGGCGTTAAAAGAGAAGCATAATCCTATTGTTGAATATAACCTGTTTTTAACGCGTTCTGCTTTGCTCGATACTTCTGTAGATATGAAGCATCTTGCTGATAAAATCGGCAACGTTCCTTCTATAGCAAAGGGTATCCCCATTACTGTGCACCTTTATCCTGAGAGAGTTTCTTTTGTTTCTGTGTTTTTCCCTTATTTGGTAAGCTTGGTTTTGGGAATTGCCTTTGGAGCGTTTGTTTTAAGAATTTCCCCGATAGACTACGGCTACTTTAAAGGTGACATTTTAAAAGTGCCGGGAGCAGTTAGCTTTGTGAATGCCGAACTGGAACTTTTTGTAGTTTTGCCCTTTTTTGTAACTGCGTTGAATTTGCTTTTGGGAGTTTTAATGTGCAGTTAGCAGGGAAGCTTGTAAATCCAGAAGATTTGATAGATTTGCTTGAGCTACTGAATAGAAAAGGAGGTGGTTGTTTAGTTCTTTCTTTCCTTCATCCTTTAAGGGAAATTAAGATTTGCGTTAGAGATGGAAAGGTATGCTTTAACGTTGAAAGTGACCTGCCTGTAGGCGTTTATCTGAAGATTTTGGTTGAGGATTGGTATTTAAATAGAAGGCATCCTGTTTTCGAAATTTTAAGGGTTTTTGATTGTGATTCGGATTATTGCGTAAGTTTTGAAAGTATGAAAGATATTTTTTCTCTACGTAGATTAAGAGATTTAGATTCGTTACCGAGAGAATTTGTTGTTGAAAAAGCTGGAAGTTCTGTTCCAAAGTTCTTAAGGTCTGCCCATCTTATCGGGAAGGTAGTTACTTTTGAAGATTTGCATTCTAATGGTATTTCTCTTTTGGACCTTGTTGAGTGGATTGCTAAAGGAGAGGTGATTATTAAGCCATATAGGGAAGGGACTTTTATCAGTTTACTGTGGAGGTTTGCTTTTTCGCTTTTGTTGTTGCTTGCTTTGGTTTTGGTTGTTCTGCCGAGAAATTACGACAGAATAGCGATTTTGGATAGGAGAAATGAGATTTTAAACAAGGTTTTAGTAGATAAAGTTTTGGGTAAGCCAGTTGATTTTTCTGTTCCTGATTACAGCGGAAAGGTGGATTTTGATGGAAAGAAGGTTTTTGTTGAAACGAGGTTTGGTAGGTATTTTGTAGGACGTATTCCTGAAAAAGGTTACATTCCGTTTTTTGAGGTGCCTGCAAAATGAAAGTTGCTTTAATTGGATTTATGGGGTGTGGAAAGAGCAGTGTTGGTAGAAGAGTTGCTGAGGAGGCAGGGTGGGAATTTTTGGACCTTGACGAGGAGATAGAAAAGACTACGGGAAGGAAAATTAGAGAAATTTTTGAAACCGATGGCGAGGGAGAGTTTAGGAAAATAGAGAGAAAGGTGTTGAAAGATGTTTTAAACAGGAAAGATAATTTGGTTATTTCACTGGGAGGAGGGACGCCTACGTGGGGAGATAACATTAATTTGTTGAAAAAAAGAGCATTGTTGATTTACCTTTATGCTCCTTTTGACGTTTTGTGGGAGAGGATAAAAGATGATACCTCGAGACCGCTTACTTCTTTGGGAGAAAATAAGGTAAGAAATTTGTTTGAGGTTAGGAAGTCTTTTTACGAAGAAGCGGATTTTGTGGTTGATACTTCCGATAAATCGGTAGAAGGTGTAGTAAAGGAAGTTTTAGCTGTTCTTGAGAACTTTATAAGTAGCAAAAGAAATAATAATGAAGGGGAGTAACATAATCGGTTTAAATGCCAGTATTATGCCGTAGCTTATTATGAGAGCCGGAAGTGTTAAGGTGGTGAGTTGATTTGTTTCTGTTTTTTCCTTTCTTTTACTTGTAACTTCATTCAAAGCTCTATCTACGAAGAGCGCAGTTTTTAAAGTTCTCCTTTTGGCTTCTTTGGCTACAAATTTGGGCAGTAACTTTTTGAGGTAGGGTTTTAGCAGGGGAGGAAGTCTAAAATCGGGGAAGATTAGCCTTGCTATGGATTCTGTATGTGCGATGGTTTTCATAAGCGTTACCAGCTCTTCTGGTAGAACTATCTTGAACTTTCTTGCTGCCGAAAGCTCTTCGTAAAAGATTTTTTCCGCATCTATCGACGACAGCGGACGGTTATAGTATTTGTCTAAAAATTTAAGGATTTCTCTTTTTAAAAGTGGAATGTTAATATTGGGCGGGAGGACATTAATTCTTTCAAGGGCTTCTACGATTATGTCTGGGTCTTTTTCCATTACGCCTAAAGAAAATAGAAGAAAGTGGGATGCAGTATCTGGGGACAATCTTCCTACTATACCGAAGTCAACGAGGGCGAATTCTTTATTTTCAGTTATGAATATATTTCCGGGATGAAGGTCTCCGTGAAATGTGTTGAATTCAAATACCATTTTATTTACCATTTTGACGAAGTTTTCGGCTAATTCTTTGTCTGTCTCGTGTTTTTTCACAAACTCAACGAGTTTTGTGCCTTTTACGAATTCTGTAACTAAGATTCTTTCGTTACTGAGCTTCCAAATAACTTCTGGAATGTAAAGGTGCTTTTCTTCTTTGGAGAAGTTTTTGAACATTTCGAGGTAGGAAGCTTCTTTAGATAGGTCTATTTCATCCAGTAGTATGGTTTCTAACTCTTCTGCAACTTGTTTGAGTTTTAGTTCTCTAACGACGGAGAGGAACGAAAAAAGCGAAAGTATTGTTTTTAGGATTTTGATATCAGTTTTTATTACCTTTTCTACATCTGGCTTAATTATTTTCACTGCAACTTCTTTTCCTGACTTGAGCTTTGCTTTGTGGACTTGTGCAACGGAGCCAGAGCCTATGGGGATTTCTTGTATTTCCTCAAAGTTTTTTAGAAAGTTTTTCGGCAGAATTGAGTTTAAAGGGAGAGGAGGAACGCTGTCCTGTAGTTTTTGAAGTTCTTTTATGTATTCGGGAGGGAGTAGGTCTATCCTTGTTGAAAACATCTGTCCTAATTTTATGAAGGTTACTCCCAAATTTTCGCACGCCCTTCTGAGCCTTTCGGGAGGTGGATAGCGAAGGAGCTTTTTGTAGGGGAAGAAAGGAAGGGAGAGGATGGAAGAAAGGGGGATTTTCTCGTAGAAGCAGAAAAACAGCGTTCCTATTATTTGGTAGAGTCTTGTTATCATTGCTGGGATTTTTTCAGTTCTTCAATTTCTTTTTTAAGTTCTTCTATTTCTTTCTTCAGTTCTTCCACTTCGTCCTTTGTGGCGAGTTTTAGCTCTTTAAGCGTTTCTTCAATTTCCTTTTTAAATTCTTCTTTTTGCTTTTCTGCTATTTTCTTAAATTTCTGGACGAGTTCTTTTCCCTGTTCTTCTGTAAGTTTTCCTTTTTCTTCCAGTTCTTTTACCAGTTCATCTATTTTATCCAAGGTGAGGGAAACTATACCTGCGTGGAGTAAATTGATTTTTCTTAAAAGTTCTGTGAGTTTCATCGCTTTTCTCCTGTTAATGGGTTCTAAATAATTATATGGCTTTTGGAAGTAAATGGGCGTTAAATTGTTTAAAATTTTAGTGAGTTTTTGGTAAGAGGAGAGAATTTTGAAGGGGAAATTTTCGGCTGCTGTTTTGGTTTTGTGTTTTCAACTATCAATTGCGGGTGCTCAAGAGATTCCCGTTAAGCTGTTTGCTGATAAGCTTTGTGGGAACGTTAACAAGAAAGTAGAAGCACACGGTAGGGTTGTTGTGAAGTTTAAAGATGTTGTAGTTAGAGGGGATAATGCAAGTTACGATAAATTAAGTGGCATTTTGAGGGTATGGGGGAACGTGGAAATTGTGGAAGGGGATGTAGATTTAAATTGTCGTTCTTTGATTTATGACTTGAAGTCTAAAAGAGCAGTTCTTGAAAAGGTAAAAGGGAGACTTTCTTTAACTGATTACATAAAGGCAGATAGGATAGAAAGGTTATCTGAAAAAGAGTGGATTGCTTACGACGGAGAATATACGCCCTGTAAGGGTCAAACGTGTCCTGATTGGTCTGTGGGTGCAAAGAAGTTTAGGGTTCTGTTGGGAGAGAGTTTTTCGGGTAAATGGGTGACTTTCAGAATAAAAGAGATTCCGATAGTTGCTATGCCTGTTTTGAACGGTTCTATTGCCAGAAAGAGAACGAGCGGCTTTTTAACGCCGAAAGTTGGGTATGTGAGTGAGGGGGGATTTTACTACAGACAGCCCTTTTACTTGGTTTTGGGTAGAAGTGCTGATTTGACGGTTGCTTACGAGAAGCGATTTAGGGGAGGGAACGGTAAGTCGTCAGAGTTTAGATATGTTCTATCGCCTTATTCAAAGGGTAGTGTTTTCTTAAATAAACTTAATTTGCCTTCTGAGAAGAGCTGGAAGTTCACTTTTGACCATTCTTACAGACCTTCCGATTACGCTTATGGAACTGCTCACGCTGAAGTGATTAATAGCAGGAGTTACTATAAAGCTACTACTACCTTTGATGTTGAGGAAAAAACTCAGATTTATACAAAGTCCAATGCTAACTTTTCGAAATTGTGGAAACACGCTTTGATTAACGCTAATGTTGTTTACCTTGATTACCTTGACGGTTCTACCGATGATATTTACCAAAAGCTTCCAAACTTGCAGTTTTACCTTATGGATGTGCCGATTAATGGTTTTCCCTTTACTTTTAATTTTGCCGGTGATGCTACTTACTTTTACAGGAAAGCTGGGGGAAGCAGTTATAGAGTGAACCTTGAGCCCGGTTTGAGATATGTTAGGACTCTTGATAAGTTCAAGAGTTCTACGCAGGTTGCTTATTCTGTTAGTGATTATGAGGTTGGTGGGTCTAAAAAGATTTTTAAGTTTGAGAATAAAAATAGTTTTAACGTTGTTAGGGAAGTGAAGGGAGTGGGGGATTTTTCTGTTACTCCCTGGTTAGGTTTTAAGGTTTATGACGTTATGGGGAGTGGAAACAACGTGATTTTTGACTTAAATGATAAAGTGGAAGATAGGAGGGAAGCTTTTTGGGGAGCTGAAGCCTACTTTTACTCTTTAGGTAGACAGATAGGAAGGTTAAACATCAGTGGTGGTTATGATTTTAAAGGGGAGGATAACTGGAAGGATTGGAAAGTTCAGTTAAGTATTACTCCTGTTTATGACTTAACTTTTCAGCAGGATTTAAAGCTTTCTTCTGAAGATGGAAGTTTGGAGACCGCAAATACTTATATGGGATTTCCTTTGAGAGTTGGGGAGTATGGTTTGGATGGAGGGATGGGGTGGGTGGATTTTTATTATCAAAAAGAAGAGCCACAAGTTAAGTATGTGAGGTGGGGGACGAGTATTCCTATAAATAGGTATTTGAGTTTTTCATTCCAACAACGTTACGATGTTAGATACTCTATGGATAGGGAGAGAGATTATTCTTTGACTGTTAATAGAGGATGTTGGAACGGTGAAATTTCTTATAAGTGGATTAAAAACTATGATGGTTCGATAGATTATCAGGTTATGCTAATGGTAAATTTGATGAAATTGGGAGGTTATGGATATAGGTTTGCGGGTAGGAGAGAGGATTAATTGAATTAGTTTATTCTTTGTAGTAGCAGTCTATATAACCGTTGATATCTCCATAGTTCGTGTGGATTTCACAGCGAACAACTTTACTATCTATATTGAAATCGCAGTAAGAGTTTTCTATTTTGATTTTATCGTTTAATTTATCTACTATCAAAGTGCAATTATCATTACTTTTATAAACTTTACATGTTTTCTTTGTTGTTCCATTATTTGCATACTCTGCCATCAATTCACCAGCGCATGCTACTAAGTCTCCTTGGATGCGGGCTATTACGGCGTTGTTTTTATACTTAAAGAAAATTGGTGTGGCGATAGATGTCAGGATGATTAAAATGGCAATAGATATTAACAATTCAGTTAAAGAAAAAGCTTTCATTTCCACCTTGCTTGTTAAATTTCAATGGGTTATACGATAGAATAATTAAAATTAAGGGGAGAAAAATCTCCCCGTGTCTATATGTTAGTCACATTGAACAGTATTAGTGTCACTGTTAACTTCGCATGTAACCTCGTGACCTTTTATTTTTAGTGTTAGTTTAGAAGTGTCTGATGAATCAATGGTAACTTTATCAGCATTCTGGAATTTTGAGAATTTACCATCACTATCGAGTTTGATTTCTACACTTGCGGTTGTTCCGTTGCCTAAATCAATATTGCAAGTGTAAGTGTCGCTACCATTGTCTGCAAACTGGGCTTGTGCTGCAGATAGGCAAGAAGATAATGTTGCTTCTGCATTGGCTTTAGCAGCTTTCCCTACATACTTTGTATACTGCGGAATGGCAATTGCTGCCAGAATCGCAATGATTGCGATTACGATTAATAGTTCTACGAGTGTAAACGCCTTTCTCATTTTAGACCTCCTGCCTAAATAAAGTTTTTGTTTTCTAATTTTAATTGTAGCAATAGTTGTGCCAAAATTCCTTAGTTGTTTTCCAAGCGGTTATGGTGCTTTTGTGACAAAATTTGTCAATAAAGGTGTCGTAAATTGTGAAATTTATTCTTTAGTATAATCTTTCCACTGGAGTTTAAAATGCGGTTGAGTAAAGAGATTGCCGAATTTTTGAAGGAAGAGATTAAAAAGTTCCTTCCTGATGCAGAAGTTTATCTTTTCGGTTCAAGAGCGGATGACGAAAAGAAAGGTGGTGATATAGATATTTTAGTTATTGGTAACAGAAGACTTACTCTGATGGAGAAGGTAAAAATCAGAACGGCATTCTACAAACGGTTTGGCGAGCAAAAGATAGATATAGTTTCCTTTACCAGAGAAGAAAATCCCCCCTTCAAAACCCTCGCCCTTAAAGAAGGAGTGAAACTGTGAAAGATTTAAAGGAAATTCTTCTTGACAATATATCCCTTTTGGAAAAAAATCTTTCAGTTCTTGAAGAATCGTATAACCGATGTAAAAAAATAGGTTTTAAAGATTCTTACTCTTCAGAAGAGCTGGTGGAATTTGAAGCGCTGACGTCACGTTTTGCCAGAAGCGTTGATATTTTAACTTCACGTCTCATTCGTTCCTTGCTCAGATATTTGAGAGAGGAAAAGAGAACGCTTATAGATGTTGCCAGTTACCTTGAAAAATTAGGTCTGGTGGACAGTGCAGATGAGTTTTTAGAGTTGAGAGATATAAGGAATCTTATAGCTCACGAATACATATTTGAAAATCTGAACGATTTATTTTTTGCCGTTCTTGAAAAAACACCGGTTGTTTTCAAAATTAGCGATAATGTAATAAACTTTGCTAAGAGTTATCTTTAAGGTAGTTTAAAACGCTTTTATAGCCTTTGGGAAGGTCTATTTCAAATTCCATTCTCTTGCCGGTTCTCGGATGGTCAAAAGCAAGGTAGTAAGCGCAAAGCATGTGCATGTTTGCTTCTTCTATGAGTTTTTTGAGTTTTTCGTCCTTTATTCTTGAAGGTTTGAAACCGTAGGTTTTATCGCCCAACAAAGGATATCCTAAATAAGACATGTGGACTCTAATCTGGTGAGTTCTTCCGGTTTCAAGTTTACATCTGATTTCGGCTACGTTGTGTTTGGGGAATTCTGCAATCACTTCGTAGTTTGTTATAGCTTCCTTGGGAGAAGAAGTATTGGGAGAAAATTTTTTCCTGTCAAACTTATCTCTTCCAATGGGTAGAACGATTCGCTTTTTCTTCTCTTCTGGTATTCCAAAAATTAAGGCGCGGTAAAATCTACCTACCGTTCTGTTTTTAAACTGCTCTATGAGAGATTGCTGGGCTTCATCGTTTTTCGCTACTACTAAGAGCCCTGCCGTGTCTTTATCTAACCTGTGAACGATGCCAGGTCGTAAGCAGCCGTTAATTCCTTGTAAGTCTTTGCAGTGGTAGAGAACAGCGTTGACTAAAGTTCCGCTTTCATGCCCCGGGGCTGGGTGAACAACAAGCCCTGCAGGCTTATTGATGACCAAAACGTCTTTATCCTCATACACTATGTCTAAAGGTATATTTTCGGGTTTTGCCTCTAAAGGTTCAGGTTCAGGAATTTCATAAGTGACAACGTCCCCTATCTTAACTTTATGGGAAGGCTTTGTTATTACTTTATCGTTTACTGAAACTAATCCCTCTTCTATTAAGGATTTTGCTCTTGAACGGGAAATTTCTGCTTTTTCGGACAGAACAACGTCTAACCTTTCCTTACTTATTTCTTCTGTAACCTTGAAACTTTCCATGCTCTACTAAAACTCGTGTTCTTTTGAGGGAAACTTACCTTCTTTTACTTCTTCTATAAACGTTTTTACAGCTTCTCTTGCAGTTTTTCCTAATTCTGCGTATCTCTTTACAAATTTTGGCTTAAAGTCTTCAAAGAGTCCTAAAAGGTCGTGAGTTACCAAAACCTGTCCATCGCAGTATTTTCCTGCTCCTATACCTATGGTTGGAATTGAAAGCGTTTCCGTAATTTCCTTTGCAAGTTCGGAAGGTATTTTCTCTAAAACAACGGCAAAAGCTCCGGCTTCTTCAACTGCTTTGGCGTCTTCTATCAGTTTTTCTCTTTCTTTTCCCTTTCCTCTTACTTCGTAACTGCCGTAAACGTTAATTTTTTGAGGTTGCAAACCGATATGCCCCATAACAGGAATTCCGCTATTAACCAGAGCTTTTATCGTTTCAAACTGTTCAACGCCTCCTTCTACTTTTACAGCATCGCAGAGCGTTTCTTTTAAAGCCCTTCCAGCATTTAGGACAGCGTCTCTTATTCCTGTTTGATAGCTTAGAAACGGCATGTCCATTATTACCATTGCGCGCTTTCTTCCTCTAACTACCGCTTTTGTGTGGTGAATCATCTCTTCCAACGTAACCGGCACCGTTGATGGATATCCTAAAACTACCATTCCTAAAGAGTCGCCTACCAGTATTGCGTCAACTCCCGCGCTGTCAACAATTTTTGCCGTCAGGTAATCGTATGCGGTTAAAACGGTTATTTTTTCTCCCTTTTGCTTCTTCTCTAAAAATGTTTTAGTTGTTACCTTCATTTGGTTTTCCTTTTAAGAACAAATTTCATTTAACCAATCAACGTATTCGTGAATCATCTTTAAGTAGCTTTTAAACCGTTCGCAGGATATTTCGCCTTTTTTAAGGGCTTCCCTTACCTGACATCCGTCCTCGTTTAAGTGCAGGCAGTCGGAAAATTTACATTCATATCTTAAAAATTCGGGGAAGTGGTTTCTAACTTCATCCTTTTCCATAAAGTTTAAAGCTTCAACCCGGGAAAATCCCGGTGCATCCCCTATAAACCCATTTCTAAAAGGTATAAGCCTTACTTCTCTTGTGGTGTGTTTACCTCTTTCCGTTTTACTGCTTACTTCACCGACCTTTAACTCTACGCCTGTGATTTTTGATATAAG
>JAMOPR010000144.1 GCA_027064485.1 Desulfurobacteriaceae bacterium
ACATAGGATACGAAAAAGTTTTAGACTTTTTCATGAATTGGATGAAATCCCGCCTCAGCGAACAAGGCGGGAAAGAAGATAAGCAATAACTTCTTCCGAATTTTTCTCTTTAGCAAGTTTCTGAGCTAAAGTCTTAATTTCCTTTGGAATTCTTGAAACATCAGCGTTGAGCACCTCTTTTTCAATTTCTTTCAAGGTATTATGCTTAAACTTGGTTCCTCTAATACCTTTCAAGCTCTTTATCTTATACATTCTTCTCTTCTCAGAATCTGCAACCAAGCTGATTGCCGTTCCCTCCTTTCCGGCTCTTCCCGTTCTACCTATGCGGTGAACGTAGCTTTCAGGATTTTCCGGTAACTCATAGTTAACAACAAGTCCAACGTTTTTAATGTCAATTCCCCTCGCTGCAACATCGGTAGCCACCAAAACATCAGTTCTTCCTTTCCTAAAAGAGTTCATCACAAACTCTCTCTGCCTCTGAGAAAGGTCGCCGTGGATGGCTCTGGCGTTTATGCCTCTTTCCTGCAGTTTCTTTTCAACCTCAGCAGCATCCCTCTTAGTTTTAACGAAAACAATTGCAGGAACGCCTATATACTCTTTAAGAACGTTCTCAAGTGCTTTAAGTCTGTCTTCATCTTTAACAAAAATTATCTTTTGCTTTACCTTAGGTGTTACAAGCTGCTTTCCGACCTTAATAGACTTGTAGCCTTTCTTAAGGTATCTATCTATAAGCCTCCTTATTTCATAAGGCATGGTAGCAGAAAAGAGCATCGTCTGCTTACTCTTCGGCGTTTCAGACAGAATGTCCTCTATGTCTTCTATAAATCCCATATCAAGCATCTGGTCTGCTTCGTCAAGAACGGCAAACTTAACGTTCTTCAGATTCAAAACGCCTCTATTTATGAGGTCTTTTACTCTACCGGGCGTTCCAACTATTATTTGATTTCTTCCCCTTTTCAACGTGGATACCTGCCTTTCTATCGAAACACCTCCGTATATGGGATAGGCAGAAATTCCTTTATTTTTCCCTATAAGAGAAATTTCATGGGCAACCTGTATAGCCAACTCTCTTGTAGGAGTAAGAATTATCGCTCTAACGCCTTTCTCCTTCGGAGATATCTTTTCTACCAAAGGAATCCCAAAGGCTGCCGTTTTGCCGGTTCCCGTTTGAGCCTGACCTACTATATCCTGCCCTTCAAGAGCTACAGGGATAGCTTCTTTCTGAATCGGCGTAGGCTCCATAAATCCCATCTCTTCAAGGGATTTTTGTATTTCCGGTGATAAATGTGAAAAAGAAAACTCCATCTTTGATTCTCCTCATCGTTATTGTTGTTTTTTTCTTTGGTCAAAATAAAAACTGCCCCGGTAACCGCCGCCGTTTCAGACGGCTACCGAGGCAGCGTTATTTGTTTGTTCCGTTATAGTCTTTCAACGTCAACAGCTTTAAGACCTTTGTCGCTCTCTGTTACGTTAAAGCTAACTCTTTCCCCTTCATCAAGGGTTCTGAAGCCGTTTCCGGCAATACCTGTGTAGTGAACGAAAACGTCCTGTCCGTTATCGGCTGTAATAAAGCCGTAACCTTTCTTAGAATCAAACCACTTTACTGTTCCTGTGAGCTTCTCCATGTGTCCTTACCTCTCTTAAAAGTTTCTCTTAAAATTTAAAAGCCCCTGAAGGCAGAAACGGCATGCCTTCAGGGGCTAACTTGTTTCCGCGCTGCCTTCGCTACTTAATCAGTAAAATTGAACTTATAACTTTATTTTTTCCTGTCAAGGGGCAAAAGCTAAATTATTTACCTTTTAAGTAATCTTCCACCCTCTTTATTGAGCAGAACTTGCCACACATAGTGCAGGCTTTTTCATCCTCCTGTGGTTTTCTCTCCTCACGATACTTTTTGGCAATATCGGGGTCAATAGCAAGTTCAAACTGTCTTTCCCAATCGAGAGCTTCTCTCGCTTTAGCCATTTCAATGTCCCATTCAATAGCACCGGGAACACCTTTAACAATATCGGCAGCGTGACCTGCAATCCTCGCAGCTATAACGCCAGCCTTAACGTCCTCAACATCCGGCAATGCAAGGTGTTCAGCAGGAGTAAGGTAACAGAGAAAATCCGCCCCCGCCTTCGCCGCAATCGCCCCACCGATAGCACCTGTTATGTGGTCGTAGCCGGGGGCGATATCTGTAACGATTGGACCTAAAACGTAAAAAGGCGCTTCGTGACAGAGTCTTTTCTGCAGAGTTATATTCGCCTCTACCTGGTCGAGTGGAACGTGACCGGG
>JAMOPR010000145.1 GCA_027064485.1 Desulfurobacteriaceae bacterium
GGGGGGGAGGGGGGGGATTTTTTCTCTTATAGCCTTTATAATCTCAATCAAGTCCTCTACCGCTTTTTTCTGCTTAGCAGAGCTCACACTCCCAGCAAGTTTCTCAAGAGCTCTTAAATTATCCTTTTCAACCTTTAAAATCTCCTTCAACCTCTTTTCAGCAGCATCGCCAAGCCCACGCTTCGGAACGTTTAAAATCCTCAAAAGCGAAACAACGTCACTGTCAAACAATGCAACTCTTAAGTAGGCGATAATGTCTTTTATCTCCTTCCTTTCATAAAACTTAACCCCACCAACTATCTGATAGGCTATCCCCTCCTTCCTTAAAGCATCCTCTAAAATGCGAGATTGAGCATTCGTCCTGTAAAAAACGGCAATGTCAGAAGGTTTTACTCCTTTCTTTAAAAACTGCTTTATCGTAGAAGAGATAAAACGTGCCTCTTCAGTATCATCATCTGCCGCAAAAAGTCTTATAAGTTCTCCGTCAGGATTTTCAGTAAACAGCGTTTTCCCTTTTCTCTTTCTATTGTTGGCTATAACAGCGTTCGCTGCCTTAAGTATCGTTCCAGAACACCTATAATTTTTCTCAAGTTTAATAACCTTTGCATTTGGAAAATCCCTTTCAAAAGAAAGAATGTTCTCTATATTAGCCCCTCTCCAGGTATAGATACACTGGTCTTCATCACCTACAACACAAATGTTTCCCTTTTCCTTCGTTAAGGCAAGTGCTATCTCGTATTGAATCCTATTCGTATCTTGATATTCATCTATCAAAACGTATCTAAAGTAGTCTGAATATCGCTTCCTTAAATCTTCCTGTGCCAAAAGGTCTCTTCCGCATATAAGTAGGTCATCAAAGTCAAGAGCATTACTCTCTTTCAACCTTTCATTGTAAAGCTCAAAAATCTTCCCTATGTTCTCGTAGTAAACACTCATAGAATCAAGAGAATAAGTGCTGTTTTTCACGTTACTTATAACAGAAGCAATTGCAGAAGGGCTGTAAAGGTCTGAATCAAGGTTTAAATCCTTAATAACCTCTTTTATCAACCTCTTTTTATCGTCAGAGTCAAAAATCACAAAATTTGGCTTATACCCCAACCTTACGCTGTGCGCCCTCAAAAGCCTGACACAAAAAGAGTGAAAAGTCATAACCCAAACGGGGACTTCTCTCCTTAACAAAACTTCAAGTCGCTCTTTCATCTCATTTGCAGCTTTGTTAGTAAAGGTAACAGCTAAAATCCTTTCCGGCTCAAATTTCAACTTCTCTATCATGTACGCAATCTTATAAGTAATAACCCGCGTTTTCCCAGAACCGGCACCTGCAAGGATAAGTAAAGGCGAATCAAAATAAAGAACAGCCTCCCTCTGTTGAGGGTTTAAATCAGCTATCATCAACTCCAACGCAAACTCCCTAAAAAATTAGCAAATTTGAAAATTGGGCTAAAATTATAATAGTGAGAGGTATGAACTTGAAAAAGGCAGGTAACAAATGAGAGTTAAAATTTTAACCTCTAACAACCCCATACTTCAACTGGCTTTAGAAGAAATAGCCGAAAATCTCCCTAAAACTCCCGACTTCGCAATACTTTCAATGTGCCCTTGTTACCCTCAGACAGACATTCCTCGTTGTATAACTAACATATTAAAGATTAATAATTACATCGCTTTCAACGCAGTAGACGCTTTTGGAAATACAAAAATAGTCAACGAAGGCGTTGTCGGAATTTTCTTCTACTTCGAAGGTAACACTTCTGTTGACCTCTTCTATCGCAGTAACATCCCACAAAAAAACTTCAGCAACCTCTTAGAAGAAACAACGCGCTTTTTAAAAGAGAAAGAAAATCAACTCAACGTAATCATAGGGGACTACGCAAACAGAATATTT
>JAMOPR010000146.1 GCA_027064485.1 Desulfurobacteriaceae bacterium
AGTGGCATCGATAATAGAAAAAGAAACATCTAAAGAAGATGAAAAACCTATAATAGCAAGCGTGATATACAACAGGCTTATAAGGGGAATGAAACTTCAGTGTGACCCAACCGTCCTTTACGCTTATAAAATGGCTGGGATAGAAAAGAAAAAATTGCACAGGGGAGATGTGGATTTTCCATCTCCTTACAATACCTACTACGAAAAAGGTCTACCTCCAACGCCCATATGCAATCCTTCACTTAGTTCCATAAAAGCCGCAATGTTCCCCGTAAAAACCCAATACCTTTACTTTGTAGCAAACGGTAATAGGCACTTCTTTTCAAAGAGTTATAATCAGCATTTAAAATTGATAAGGGAAATTTACAAAAATGGCAAGGCGGTTCGTAATAGATAATTCTGGAGAGAAGTATCCCTTTTCAAGAGGCGTTTTAGTAAGGTCGTTAGTTAAAGCGGGACTTTCCGTTGAGGAAGCCTATAAGGTAGCAGATGAAGTTGCTTCTTCGTTCAAAGGAACAATAACTTCAGAAGAGCTTTCAAATTTGGTCTATTCAATTCTAAAGAAAAAGTTCGGAGCAAAAGTTGCCCGCCGCTACAAAAGATTAATCGGCGAAAGAGAAATTTTAGTCGCAGAACCGGACGGTAAAACGTTCGTTCCCTTTTCAAGAGGAATTTTGGCAGGTTCAATTCGCTCAACAGGAGCAAGCGCTCAGGAAGCGTTTGAAATAGCAAGAGAGGTTGCTGAGGTTTTGAGGAAGAGGGGGATTTTCCGGGTAACGAGAAATGAACTGAGGAACATTACTGCAGAGCTGATAAGTAAAAAGTTAGGGAAAGAATTCAGTAAGAGATACCTCCTCTGGCGAAAAATTAAATATTTAGGAAAACCGTTAATTATTTTGATAGGTGGAGCAACCGGGGTCGGAAAATCCCACCTCGCCGCAGAACTCGCAAACATCTTAGAAATCAACAGAATGGCATCAACCGATTCCATAAGAGAAGTTATGAGGAAAATGATTTCAAAAGAGTTAGTCCCCTCTATACACGTATCAAGTTACGAAGCGGGAAAAGTTATCTACAAGTTCGGTGAAATGAATAAGAAAGACAAGATTATCTACGGATTTTTAGACCAAGCAGAAAAGGTTTTAACAGGCGTTGAAGCTGTAGTGTGCAGAGCCATAAAGGAAAACGTGAGTTTAGTCGTTGAAGGAATACATTTGCTGCCCGGCTACTTTAAAAAGTTCTGTGACAAGGCATACGTTGTAGAAATTATGCTAACAACGCTGGACGAAGAAATTCACAAAAGCCGTTTCTACTCCCGGGAGAAAAAATCCTCCCGCACCAGCAAAAAATACCTCCGCAACTTTAAGGCTATAAGAACAATTCAGGATTTTCTATACCACTTAGCTAAAGAGAACGAAACGCCGATAGTTGAAAACATAGACTTTGACGAAACGAGGGACAGAGTCCTGCAAATAATTACAGACTCTCTCATCAAACAGGTAGGAGTGTAAAATGCTGGCTGTTTACGTGGGAATAGGAGGATTTTTAGGAGCAATAGCAAGATTCCTCATATCCGGGTTCGTTCAAAAAACCTTAGGAATAACCTTTCCAGTAGGAACGCTGTGCGTCAACGTTTTAGGAAGCTTTTTGATAGGCTTTTTAGTAATGGTATTTGAATACATTATAGCACCAGAGTGGAAAGCACTGCTTATAACGGGCTTTTTGGGAGCGTTGACAACCTTCTCAACCTTCAGCTACGAAACAGTAGTTCTCATTCAGGAAGGACTCTTCTTAAAAGCATTTCTTAACGTTATAGTTAACGTAACCGCCTGCCTTACAGCAACCGCAGGCGGAATAATTTCATTCAAACTATTGTTTAAAACCTAATTACGATAGCGTAATTTGCTTCACCTCCATTATCTCCGGAATCCTTCCAATTTCCTCTATAGCTTCTGCAGGAACGTCATCGTCAACTAAAATTACGCCTTTTGCTTCCTTACCCTTTTCCGTTCTTCCAAGCTGAAAACCGGCAATATTCACGTTATACTTGCCCAATATAGAACCTAATTTCCCTATTACCCCCGGAACGTCGATATTTTTAATGAGTAAAAGCCTTCCTTCCGGAGTAAGGTCAAATAAAAATCCGTTAATTTCAACAATTTTAGGAAACTTACCGTCCATAACCGTTCCGGCAATAGTAAACTCTCCGCTGTCAGACTTGCAGGAAACCCTAATTAATTTTTTAAAGTTAATTCCTTC
>JAMOPR010000147.1 GCA_027064485.1 Desulfurobacteriaceae bacterium
GCTTCTAAAGAAAAGTGTTATACATTTTCTTAGCCATACCCACTAAAAGCGAGGCTAAAAGATGGGAAAAAAGCTCCTAATTGTGGAGTCACCTGCCAAAGCCAAGACAATTCAGAGATATTTAGGCAAGGACTTCATAGTTAAAGCGTCTATGGGGCACGTGATAGACCTGCCGGAAAAAGAGTTCGGCGTTGATATAGAAAAAAACTTTAAACCCAAATACGTAACGATAAAGGGAAAGGACAAAATACTTAAAGAAATCAAAAAAACAGCAAAAGAAGCAGAAGCGGTTTACCTTGCAACAGACCCAGATAGAGAAGGAGAAGCGATAAGCTGGCACATAGCCAACGCCCTTAAAAGGTTAAAAAAAGACGGCATATACAGAGTTCGCTTCCACGAAATAACGAAAAAGGCGATAGCAGAAGCTGTTAAAAATCCCGACAAGATAGATGAAAATAAGGTAAACGCACAGCAAGCACGCAGAATATTGGACAGAATTGTCGGTTACACGATTTCTCCGCTCCTTTCAAGAAGATTTAAAAAAGCTCTATCGGCAGGTAGAGTTCAATCAGCAGCTTTAAGGCTCATCTGCGATAGAGAAGAGGAAATTAGAAACTTCGTTCCAAAGGAATACTGGACCGTTGAGGCTACCTTTGAGAAGGAAAGTAGTGAGTTTCCTGCAAAACTATACGCCGTTGACGGTAAAAAGTTAGATAAGTTCTCGATAGAGAATGAAAAGCAGGCTAAAGAGTTAGTTGAAAGGGCAAAATCTGCAGCGTTCACGGTTACCCGCGTTGAAAAGAAAGAAAGGCGCAGGAAACCCTACCCGCCATTTATCACCTCAACGCTTCAGCAAGAGGCTTCCAAGAGGTTTGGATTTCCTGCCAAGCTAACGATGCAGATAGCCCAGCAACTCTACGAAGGTATAGACTTAGGGAACGAAAGGGTAGGTTTGATTACCTACATGAGAACAGACTCAACGAGGGTATCAGACGAAGCAGTCAAAGAAACAAGAAAATTTATAAAGGAAGCGTTCGGCAAAGAGTCCCTACCTTCAAAAACGAGAGTTTATGAAACAAAAAGTGCCAACGCTCAGGACGCCCACGAAGCGATAAGACCAACTTCCGTCTTCAGAACGCCGGAAAGTGTAAAGAAATACTTAACGCCAGAACAGTTTAAACTCTATGACCTAATCTGGCGCAGATTTATAGCTTCGCAGATGAAAGACGCCGTTTTCAACACCGTTTCCATAGATGTAGAAGGTAACGGTCTTACCTTCAGAGCAACCGGAAGCACGTTGAAAGATGAAGGATTTCTTAAAATTTATCCAATAGAAGTAGAAGAAAAGCTCCTGCCGCCGCTGGAAAAGGGCAACTCTGTTAACCTTAAAGAAGTTAAAGGTGTTCAACACTTTACTGAACCTCCACCGAGGTTTACAGAGGGAACGCTGGTAAAGGCATTGGAAGAAGAAGGAATCGGTAGACCGTCAACCTACGCAACAATCATTTCAAACATTATTCAAAGGGGTTACGTTGAAAAAGAGAAACAGAAGTTAAAACCAACCGAGTTGGGTGAATTTATCAATTCCATACTCAAAAAGTTGTTTCCTAAGATTGTTGATATAAAGTTTACAGCTTCCATTGAAGAGGAACTGGACAAGATAGAGGAAGGGAAAAAAGACTGGAAAGAACTGCTAAAAGAGTTTTACTTCGGGGAATTCAAGAAAGTTTTGGAAAACGCAGAAAAAGAGCTTAAAAACATAAAAGGTGAAGAAATAGGAAGAAACTGTCCAGAATGTGGCGCACCACTTTTAAAGATTCACGGGCGCTACGGAGCGTTTATAGCTTGTTCAAACTACCCGAAGTGCAAGTATAAAGAAAGCCTAAACGAGAAAGAGGAAAAAACGGGAGAAAAGTGCCCTAAGTGTGGTGGAGAATTGGTGATAAAAACCGGAAAGTTTGGAAGATTCATAGCTTGTTCCAACTATCCGAAGTGTAAATACACTGCTTCAATTACTTACGGAAAATGTCCCAAATGTGGTGAAGGAGAAATAGTAGAGAGAAGGAGTAAAAAAGGTAAAGTGTTTTACGGCTGTAGCAGGTATCCGGACTGCGACTACGTTTCCAGCAAACCGCCCAAACGTTCATCTTGAACAATGTGAGTGTAGTATAATAATCCTAAAACTGGGCAACTTTTAAAAGAAAGGGGGATAATATGAAGCGTGTCTCTTTCAT
>JAMOPR010000148.1 GCA_027064485.1 Desulfurobacteriaceae bacterium
TCACTTTAGAAAGAAGTTTAAAGCCATAGTTCACGATAGGTCTTCTACTGGACAGACTTATTACGTTGAGCCTTTGTTTGTGGTTGAAGATAACAATAAACTGCAGGAACTGAGAAGCAGAGAGAGAGAAGAGATAAAGAGAATTTTGAAAAAGTTATCTCTTTTAGTTTTTCAACATAGAAATCAGCTTCAATCTTCTTTTAAGGCTCTGGTTGAAATTGATAAAAGATTAGCGGTTGCGCACTTTTCCTTAGAAGTTAAAGGAGTTGTGCCTGAATTTTCTGATGAGGTAAGGTTAAAACAGGCGAAACACCCGTTATTATTGCTGTCGGGTAGAGATGTTGTTCCTGTTGATATCTTTTTGAAGAACGGACTTGTGATAACTGGTCCCAATACGGGGGGGAAGACTGTCACTTTAAAGACGCTTGGACTTCTTTCTATGATGGCACAGTCGGGATTTCTCATTCCTGCTGAAGAAGGTAGTAGCTTGAGGTTTTTTAAGAGCTGGATGGTTGATATAGGGGATGAGCAGTCGATAGAGCAGTCTCTTTCTACCTTTAGTGCTCACATCAGTAATGTAGCGAAGATACTTAAGAATTCCGACAGTGATACGTTGGTTCTTTTAGATGAATTAGGAGCAGGAACAGACCCTGTTGAAGGGTCTTCCTTGGCTGTTGCTATTTTGGAGTTTTTGAAGAAAAAGAAAGTTAAAACAGTTGTCACTACCCATTTTACTCCTGTTAAGCTTTACGCGTATAAGGATGATTATTACGATGTTGCTTCGGTATTGTTTGATGAGGTTACTCTTAAGCCACTTTATAAGTTGGTTTACGGAATTGTTGGTAAAAGCTATGCTCTTGAGGTAGCTTCCCGATACGGCGTTCCTCAAGAAGTGATTGATATGGCAAAGAAAATTTTGGGAAGTGAGGGAAGAATAGCTGAAGACATTATTTCTGCCCTTGAAGAGGAGTATAAGAAGTTAGTTAGGGAGAGGGAAGAGTTAAGGAAGAAAGAAAAGGAATTGAAAGAGAGAGAAAGGAAAGTTGTTGAAAAACTTTCTGAAGAATTGAGAGCGTTTATAGAGGAACTTGAAGAAAAGAGTAAGAAGGCGTTGCAAACTGCGAAAACTGGAGAGATTAAGCAGATAGTTATTACTGCTAAGAAAAAGTTGGATTCTTTGCAGGTTAAAGAAAGTAAAAGCGTTGATGATTTTTCTCCAGGAATGACGGTTAAAGTTAAGTCTACAGGAAGGAAAGGGAAGGTTGTTGAAGTTAATAAAGGTAAAGGAGTTGTTAAGGTTCAGCTTGGAGCTGTGAAAATTGAGGTAAAACCTGAACAGTTAGAAGTTGTTGAAGAAGTTGTTAGGAAAGAAGAAATTTCTGCCGTTAGCGTTGAAAGACCTAAACGATTTTTCCCCGAGTTAAAGCTTTTGGGAATGAGGGGAGAAGAGGCGTTGCAGGCACTTGAGGAATTTTTGGACGATGCTGCGGTTTTGGGGATTAAAAGCGTCAAAATTGTTCACGGACACGGAACAGGAATATTGAAGAGGTTGGTTAGGGAGTATTTGAAGGAATCTCCTTATGTAAAATCTTTTAGATCTGGTAAGATTGAAGAAGGCGGAGACGGCGTTACTGTGGTTGAGTTAAAGTGATTTGGGAGGTGATATGAAGTTTGTGATTTTCGGTGCTGGCGGAGTGGGGGGATTTTACGGAGGTATGATAGCTAAAGCCGGGTATCCGACCGTTTTTATAGCTCGTGGAGAGCATTTGAAGGCAATGAAAGAAAAAGGGTTGAAGATAGAAAGTTTTAAGCATGGAAGTTGGACGGTAAAAGAGGATGGAAGGAAAGTTATTTTTACCGATAACCCTAAAGTTGCCAAAGGTGCTGACGTTGTTCTGGTGTGCGTTAAGTCTTACGATACCGAAAAGGTGGCGCCTTCTGTAGCTGAAATGTTGAAAGATAACGGAGTTGCTGTATCTGTTCAAAACGGCATAGAGAATGAGGAAATTTTAGAGAGGTATTTAGGGAAAGAAAGGGTTTTGGGGGCTACTGCTTTTGTTGGAACTTACGTTAAAGAACCGGGTGTTGTAGTGCATGAAGCTGCGGGGCTTTTAGAGATAGGTGAAATGGATGGAAATGTTTCAGAGAGAGTGGAGAAGCTTGTTTCGGTTTTAAAAGGTTGCGGCATAGAGGCAAGAGTTTCTAAAGATATTAGATATACCCTGTGGAAAAAGCTAACTTGGAACGTTGCTTTTAATCCTTACTCTGTGGTTACTAAAGCTACTGTTGGAGAGATGTTGGCGCTTCCTGAAACTTACGATGTTTTAAAGAACTTGATGTTAGAGTGTTATAGGGTTGCTGAAGCTTATGGAGTTAAGTTAAAGCCGAGCGTGATGGAAAAATATTTAAAGTCTTCTCCGGATTTGATGAACTATAAAACTTCGATGCTTCTTGATTTTGAAAAAGGGAAACCCCTTGAAATTGAAGGGATAACCGGTGCGCTTATCAAAAAGGCAGAGAAAGTAGGAGTAGATGTGCCGTATAACAGGTGCGTTTACGCTACTGTAAAGCTGCTTGATAGAAAGAGGCTTAAGAAGTGACTTTTTGGTAGATGATGGCAGCCAAACTTACTGCAAGGTAGATGAGAGCAATTATAGACAGTTCGTTTTTGTTGTTAATAGCAAGGTAACCGATTATTGTTGCTGAAGTTACGAGCATAAGCAGTAAACCCAAATATGCCAATTTTAGATTGGCTTTTGTTAAGTTCTGGAGTTTTATGTTCGCTATTGAAACGCCTATTGATACCAGTAAAAACGTTAAACTTGAAAATTCTGCTATTACGCTGAGGCTGCCAAAAGATGTAAACAGTAAAGCGGCAGTTGTCAAAGTGAGTAGTGAAACGATTGGAACGTTTTTTTCGCTGCGTTCTGCAAATATTTTAGGCATCATTCCTTGCTCTCCCAACTCTGCCATCATTCTTGAAGCTCCGAAAAGAGTTGAATTTATGGCAGAGCTGGTAGCCATTAGCGCTGCAATTCCGATGAGAACGCTTCCTAATTTGCCGAGTATGGGTTGAGCGACTATTGCAAGTGCGTATTCCTTTGCGGATACTATCTGTTCGTATGTTAGAGTTCCTACGGCGACGATAGAAAGTAGCAGATAAATAGTTCCAGTTATAATTATAGAGCCATAAATGCCTTTCGGTATGTTTTTGTCGGGGTTTTCTGTTTCTAAGACAGCGTTGGTTATGAGCTGGAATCCTTCATAGGCAACGAAGATGACTGCTGCGCCTAAGAATATGGAGGTAATTCCTTTATTTAGAAATGGTGTGAATTTTGAAAAGTCAGCTTGAAGTAGTCCTACTACCGCGAAGAAAGAAAGAATAGCGATTTTGCTGTAAACTATAATGTCTTCTGTTATTCCGGAGGATTTTACGCCTTTTGCGTTAATTAGATAAAAGAAGACTAATACGCCTATGGAGAGAATTACTCTTGTTAGGAGTGAGTGGGGCATTCCTAAAAGGTCTGCTCCGTAGGCGCCGAACGTAAAAGCATAGAGTGCTAAAGTTCCTATGTATCCTACTATTACTATCCATCCTTCTATCCCGGCTATCCACGGTTTGTTCGGAAAAGCTTTTAGAAGGTAGGTATAACTTGCACCGTCGTCGCGGAAAGTAAGAGCCAACTTTACGTAGTGGTAGCCTGCTGCCAACGCTATAAGCATGTCTATCAGGAAAGACAGAGGTGCTCCGTTTCCTGCAAAGTTTACCGATATTCCCAAAACGGAAAAAATCCCCCCACCAATCATCCCCCCAACACCGATTGCTAAAAGTTCTTTTAAACCTAACTTCTCTTCAATAACTCTGTGCAATTTACTTTCTTTTTTCATTTTTCCTCTATCTTTACTTCTTCTATCTTTCTGTTGCTTGTTTTCGTCACCGTTATTGTGTGGTTTTTAAGCTCTAACTTTTCTCCGGGGTTGGGAAATCTTCCCAATTTAGAAAGGATAAGCCCTGCTACCGTTATGTAGTCGCGGGAGGTGGGGAGGGGATTTTTCAGTAGTTTATTTATTTCTTCAATCTCTGCCGTTCCTTCGGCTGTTAAAACGTTTCCCTTTTTTGTTATCTTTAACTCGGGACGGTCAAATTCATCTTCTATTTTGCCTACTATTTCTTCTAAAATATCTTCAAGAGTTACAATTCCCAAGGTTGAACCGTATTCATCAACCACTATTGCCATTTCTCCTTTGTTCTTTCTGAAAGTTTTGAGGGCGTCAAAAATGTTCATGTATTCTGGTAGAACCAGTATGGGCTTTGCTATTTTTCCTACAGGAGTTTTTGTATCTGTAACGTTCAAGAAATCTGAAATGGTTATATAACCTACGATGTTGTCGAATCGGTTTTCATAAACCGGTAGTTTAGAAAATCCCGATTTTTCGAAAAGTTTTAATGCTTGATATGCTGGGCTGTCCTTTTCCACGGCTACAACGTTGAGTAGAGGGACGTAGATGTTTCCAACGCTTTTTTCGTGGAGTTTAAGGATATTTTTCAAAATGTTTCTTTCCGCTCTTTCTACTTTGAGTTTTGATGCGCTTTCAACCAACATTTTGAGTTCTTCTTTTGTTACAAACGGGTTTTGGGTGCTTTCAGCTTTAAGTAACTTTGCCACTATTTTGGATATTCCCATAACGAATATAGAAATCGGTTTAAAGAGAATGTAGAAAAAGTAGATGGGATAAACGATTTTAAAAGCTATTTTGCCTGAATATTTCTGAAAAAGGCTTTTGGGTATTAGTTCTCCGAAGGTGAGTGTTATAGGAGTGAAGCAGAGAACGGTTGCTAATTCGGGATAATTTTTTACTATTGGAATAGTGTGTTCTATTTGTTCTAAAAAGGCTGACGTAAACAATGCTGAACCTGTTACGGTCGATATGTTCGTTCCAATAAGGGTTGTTGTTAGTAGTTTTTCTGGCTCTTTGAGAAGTTTTTCAAGGAGTTTCGCAGCTTTATCTCCTTTTTGAAGTCTTTTTTGGAGCTCTATTTTGGGGAGGGAAACAATGGCAATCTCGCTGCCCGAAAAGAATCCTTCCATTAACACGCAAAGAAGTATGGCAACAGCGATTTCCATTACTTAGCTTTCTCCACCAAAATTTTTTTAATTCTGTTTCCTTCCGTTTCAATGACTTTAAATGTGTATCCTTGATAGGTTACGGTTGTTCCTTCTTTTGGAATTTCTTTTGTAAGAGCCATTATTAGTCCGGCTAACGTGTCAACTTCGTCAAGGATTTCATCTTCTTTTAGAGATAAAGTTTCTATTACCTCTTCTATAGGGGTTTCACCATTGAAGATGAATTTGTCTGAAGCGATTTTTTTAACTTCCTCTTCCCTTTTCTCGTCCGGGATAGTTCCAACGATTTCATTTAGTATATCGTCTAAAGTGACTATTCCGGCGGTGTTGCCGTATTCATCTATAACGATTGCCATGTGCTTTTTTCTTCTTTGCATCTCTTCTAAAAGTCTGTCGATGGTTTGGAACTCTGAAACGAAAAATGGTTCATCTGCAAAATGTTTAACCGGTTTGGAGAGGTCTTGGGAGGAGAGGGTGAGGGGGAGGATTTTTCTGGTGTAAAGGATTCCTGTAATCTGGTCGATGGAATCTTTAAAAATAGGAATTCTGGAGAATTTTGTTTTCCGTATCTTTTCTATGGCTTCTTTTACCGGTGTATCTTCCGATATGGCGAATATTTTGTGCTTTGGAGTCATTATCTCTTTGACGTCTGTTTCTCCTAAATCGAGAGTTCTGTCTATGAGTTCTTTTTCCTCTTCTGCTATTGTTCCTTCTTTTGCTCCTTCAGAGACTAAAATGAGAAATTCTTCATCAGTGATGGCGGATGGTTTGTTAAAAAGCTGAATGCCGAAAGGTTTAAGAATTAGCGACGCTAAGGTTACCAGTCCAATTCTTATAGGAAATATGATTTTTTTAACCAGTTTTAGAAAGTCTAATATGAAGAACGCATAATTTTCTCCGTATTTAATGGCTAAAGTTTTTGGAGTTACTTCACCAAATATAAGGAGGGTTATTACCGTTATCGGGACGGCTAACGTTGTTCCCCTTTCTTCTCCAAAGAGCTTTGTAAACATTACTGTTGAAGTAGAAGCTATTGCTACGTTTACCATTTCGTTCCCTATGAGAATAGTGGCTATTAGCTCTGCGGGATTTTGCAGGAGTTTTAGGATTTCTTTGGCTTTTTTATTTCCTTCCTTTGCTAATCTTTCAAGCCTTAACGTGTTGAGAGAGAAAAAGGCTGTTTCCGAAGCGGAAAACAGCCCTGAAAGTATTATGAGTATTGGCAGTATCAGGTAGTAACTACTCGATGTGTCCATTATGTGCTTTTCCTCTTGAGCATTTCGTGAATTATAAGGTTTTGAACTGCCGTTATCAGGTTATTTGTGAGCCAGTATAGAACGAGACCTGCGGGGAAAGTTGCAAACATGAAGGTAAATACGATTGCCATTATGTAAAAGATTTTCTGTTGTTCTGGGTTTGTGGTGGGCGTGAGCTTTTGCTGAAGAATCATAGAAGCACCCATGAGGATAGGCATTATGTATGTAGGGTCTTGCATAGAAAGGTCGGGAACCCACAAGAAAGAAGCTCCTTTAAGTTCAACAGCGTTTAAGAATATTTCGTAAAGTGCAAAGAATATGGGAATTTGCAGGAGCATGGGAAGACATCCACCCATAGGGTTGACGCCTGCTTCTCTGTAGAGCTTCATCATCTCTTCGTTGAGTTTTTGAGGGTCATTTTTGTAGCGGTTTTTCAGTTCTTCAAGTTTGGGGGCTAATTCCTGCATCTTTTTCATAGATTCAAAGCCTTTGTGAGTTAGGGGGTGGAGGAGGATTTTTATTATGAGTGTTAGAACTATTATTACCAATCCCCAGTTGTGGATGTATTGGTGGAGGAAAAGGAAAAATTTAAGAAAAGGTTTTGCTAAGAAGCCGAAGATTCCAAAGTCTATCGCTTTATCCATTCCTAAGGATTCAAGCTGATTTAACTCTTTCGGTCCTCCGTAGAACGTGAAGTTACCGATAAATCCTTTTACCAAGGTGTGTCCGTTTAAGTTTTCTATCGTTACCGGAAAGCCTTTTCCTTTAAGCGCCATTATGAAGTATTTATCCTCTTCTCCAGCCCATACGGCGTTGTTATAGTTGATGCTTCCTTTTATGTCTTCTGTTTTGATTCTTAAGACTTTTCCGTCTGCTGTTTCAAGGACTGGTCCTATGTGTCCCATTCTTGAGGTGTGAGCTTCGTTTACTTTTATGTCTGGTCCTACAACTGTTATTAGCTGTTTTCCGTTGAGTTTTGTTTTTACATCTATTTTGTAAGAGTTAGGGTAAAAAGTAAGGGTTTTGGTAAACCGAGAACCGTTTTTAAGAGTTCCTGTAAGGGTGAGTGTTACAGGAGCTTTGGTTACTTTGACTTTTGTTTTATCAGGTATTAGTTGGGTTTTTAAGAGTTCCTCTGTGAGTTCTTTATTGTCACTGATGGTTGTTAGCGGATAGATTCCCATTTTTTGAGCTGAAGGAGCTATTAATTGAGCTTTGTATTTTTTAA
Organism: Desulfurobacteriaceae bacterium; assembly: GCA_027064485.1. GTDB lineage: Bacteria > Aquificota > Aquificia > Desulfurobacteriales > Desulfurobacteriaceae > Desulfurobacterium_B. The sequence goes on from JAMOPR010000148.1 coordinate 7,611, forward strand.
TGTAAAGGTTTACGAGTTTTCCGTTAGCAGTAGAGATAGTAGCCGTGTAAAGGGGAGTTTCTACTTTTACTGTTTTCCCAATTGCTTTAACTGTAGGTATGTCTGCTTTGATTACTTTTGTATTTTCTACTGCTTTTGCGTTATTTTCGGTTTTCTTTGGATGCATGAATAACTGAAATCCAAAGAACACTACCGTTGCAATGATTAGAGCTTGTATGATGCTTGAAAGTTTATTTTTTTCCATAGTGTAGTTTCCTCCTTTAGGGGTAATCTACTCCGCCTTTTGATAGTGGATTGCAGCGCAAAATCCTCCACGCTGCTTTCAGCGAGCCCTTGATAATTCCGTATTTCTCAACTGCAAGTATTGCGTAAGAAGAGCAGGATGGGTAATACCTGCAGCTGTGGGGAAGAACGGGAGATATAAACTTTTGGTAGCCTTTTATTGCTAAAATGAAAGTTTTTCTCATGGCTGTTCCTTTAGTATTCCCGCTTTTCGGGCAAGGTTCAAAAAATCCTCTTCCACCTCTTTAAACTTCTTTCCAACTATCCCCTTTCTTGCAATAAAAATGATATCAACCGGTTTTAATCTGTGTTTGTTTAAACGAAATACTTCTCTCATTAACCTTTTAGCCCTGTTTCTGATGACGGCTTTTTTTGAAATCTTCTTAGAGGCTATGAATCCCGCCCTCGGAAACTCCACTTCTGATTCAGCAAAATAAAAAGCTACGGTGCTACCACCGTAGCTTTTCCCTTCTCTGAAAACCCTTTCAAACTCTTTTTGTTTTCTGAGCTTTTCATGCTTTTTAAACGTAAATCTTATCTTCTCTTCCACTCGTCGCTTATCGTTAACTTCCAACGTCCTTTCTGCCTTCTTCTCTTTAAGATTTTTCTTCCCGTTTTGCTCTTCATTCTTGCTCTGAAGCCGTGAACTCTCTTACCGTGAAGCCTGCTCGGCTGATATGTTCTCTTTGTTGACAATTTACACCTCCCGAAGGTATGCTGATTTGATAGGTGGAATTATAGTCAAGAACGAGCAGTTGTCAAAAGTTTGAAAGAACTTCCATTAAAAGTTTTGAGAGCAATAGCGATTTTTCTTTTGCTACTTTAACTACCTCTTCGTGGTTCGTTTCTAACTTAAGCGTGTCGTTAACGGGAATTGTAAGTCCTATTACTTCCATGTCGAAGAAGTTGGCAGCTATTACTTCTGGAACGGTGGACATACTGACGCAGTCTGCGCCTAAAATTTCAAGCATTCTTACTTCTGCAAAGGTTTCGTAGTTTGGTCCCAATACAGCTGCCAGTGTTACTTTTTCGGCTTTTATCCCTAACTTCAGAGCCGCTTCTAAGAAAGCTTTTGTAAGTTTTTTGCTGTAAAATTCTTTTCCGTTTACAAATACTTTAGCTCCGTGATTTTTTATGAGCCCTGCTAAAGGATTTCTTCCCATTAAGTTAATGTGGTCTGTGATTATTCCGATATCGCACTGGGCTGCTTTTCTTGAAACAGCTCCAGAAGAGCAGGTTGGTATGAAAACTTTTATTCCAAGGCTTTTGCACAAGCAGGGTATAAATCTTATTTCTTCATCTGTTCTACCTTCGTAGTAATGAAACCTGCCTTCGAAGAATAAGACTTTTTTACTGTTAATTTCAAACACTTTTAGTATGCCTGTGTGACCGGGAACGTAGGGTTCGGGCATGTCGGGGATTAGACTATAGGGAATTTCAGAAGTTGACGCTTCTAACGATATGCCCGAACCTCCCACTATGGCTATATCAAACTTTTCTATTCCCGTTTTTTCTCTTATAAAATCTGCCGCTTTCATAGGTTTCCTAAATTTTGGGTTTGATGAAGAGGAGTTTGGAGGTGGGATTTTTCAATATGTTTGCTTCTGTAAAGATGGATATAAATATGTCGTATTCCGGAAGGTAGTCAAAGCCTTCTATTCCTCCCAGATTGTAGATTGGACTTGTAGCTTCTTCCCAATCAAAACCAACACCGCTTCTGTAAAGGAGAAGTATCCTTCCGCCGTCGAACGTATAAATGTTTCTTAAGATTCCCGGAACTGCATTCTTGTTTTGAGAAAAGAGAATTTCTTCATTTCCGTCGCCATCCATATCAACTGGAATCGGTTTGGGAGTTATATAGTAACTTACAAGTGTATCCTCGTTATACCAGTATAAACAGTTAGGAGAAGCTCCTATTTGTATTGGTGATTTCCATACAACGGTTTTGCCTGCAGCTACGTTGAAGAAGTAATCTAAATCGTAGTAGGCGAAGAACGTTTGTCCGTTATTTTTAAAGAGCTGAGCACTGGTAACCTGGAATTCAGGAGGAACGGTAATTCTCTTCACTTTTTTCAGCTTTCCATTTTCCAACTTTAACTTCCATACTTTTTTGCCGAATATCTGGTCTGGAGCGCTGCTTATCTCCTGTCCGTATATTGCGTCGTTAATTCCGTCACCGTTCTCATCAAATCCTGATAAAATGAGGTTTGATTGGGCTAACTTTTTCAGCTTTCCGTTTGATACTTCGAAAATACCGGAAAGGACGCTTTTTGTGTCTTGGTCAAAGCCGTCTATGATAATAAGGTCGTGCTTAAAACCTTGAATTTCCAAAGGCGATACGTGAAACAGATAAGTTCCCATAAATGGATTTTTAAACGTATAAACTTTGCTGAGTCCCGAGGGGGTGGGGTGGAAAACTTCAATTTTATTTTCTTGGGATACTACTATTTCTTCCTGTGGAGATTTATCGATGTTTGCAGCGAAAAGGCTTGTAGCGTGAGTTTTCAGGTTTGCTACTACTGAATAGCCTGCGTTTACTCCGATGGTGAATGATGATGCCGGTGCACCGTTCCACGGGAACACCTTTAACAGTTTTTTTGTTCCATCAAAAACTTCTACGCCTTCGGAAGAGACGACAAAGTATCCATCGTATCCCGTTAATTTATTGGCGGGCACTTTTCTTTTAAAATCAGCCGGATATCTAAGATTAAATATCTTTTTGAATTTTTGTCCTTCCTGATAATCAGCTAAATGGAGGTAAGGCACTTTTTCTTTTAGTTGCTTATACAGTTTTTTCCCTTTTTCTTTTGTGAAATCCAAGTAGAGAATTCTGTTGAAAGAATATTTTTGAACTTTTTCTCCTATGATGGGTTTACCGATTGTAGGTAGAGCTATTGAGTAATCATTTTTAACCTCGTTGACTTTGAGAACGGCGCCGCTTTTTTCAGCAACAAACATATCTCCCGGGCTGATTCCGTCCCTTTTTCCTAAATCTATTATGTAACCGTCGTAGCTGTTTAAGACTATTTCTCCTTCTTTGGGAGAGAATTCCTTCTTCATGTAAAAGATGACGTTTTCTACTCCCTTGAGGTTAGATTTTTCTGGTGTTTGACTTTCTGAAGGGATGTAAGGGGTATAGGTAGGTTCCTCCTTCTTTGAAAAAGGATTTATAGATGACAAACTGCAGGAGGAAGCCAGTGCAGCAATTGTGGTAAGGAGTATAAATTTTCTCATTAATCACCTCTGCGGTTGAATTTCTTCGTGCGAAAAAATATTAGCATACGAACGAAGGATAAAAGTTGTGTTTTAGTGAAAGTTTTTTAAGACGTTGTTAATTCGTATTTTTCTCTTTATAATTGTAAACGATTATCATTTCGGAGGTTTACTTTTGGAGAAAACTGCCAAAAGGAGGAAGAGGAATACAAGGCAGAAGGCGGTTGTTTATCAAGTAGTGAAAGATTCCTGTGACCATCCCACTGCTGAAATGGTCTACGAAAGAGCAAGGAGAGAAATTCCGACGATAAGCCTTGGAACGGTGTATAGAATTTTGAAGGAGCTATCTGAAGAGGGGAAGATAAAGGAGATAATAATTGATAAGCAGTCAAGGTTTGACAGGAGGACGGATTTTCACCACCACTTTGTATGTAAAAGTTGTGGAAAAATAGAAGATGTAGAAACGCCTATTTGTAGGTATACCTGTAAAAAAGTGGAGCAAAAAGGCTATGTTGTAGAGGAGATAGAATATAAGTTTTACGGGTATTGCGACAAATGTGCACAAAAATTGGGCAAGCAAGTAGGATAGTTGCACTTATTGAGTGCATGTTTCGTGGATTTTCGTGGAAAAATTTTGGCATTGGTTTTGCTTAATTAAGTTTTTGAGGAGGTAGAAA
>JAMOPR010000149.1 GCA_027064485.1 Desulfurobacteriaceae bacterium
TACCTGTATCGTATCTTCTGCCCTCCATTACTTTGGCGTATATCGCTTCCCTTTCTCCTAAGATATTTATACCATCTGTAAGCTGAATCTCTCCGCCTCTACCTTTAGGGGTTTTTCTTAGAGCTTCGAATATACCCGGCGTAAGTATGTATCTTCCGGTAATGGCAAAGCATGAAGGCGCTTCTTCAACGGATGGTTTTTCTATCAGCGTGTCAACCTTGAACGTCCCGTTTTCTATTTCTCTACCGCCGATAATTCCATACTTGCTTACATCTTCCTTTGCAACTTTCTGGACGCCTAAAACGGAGCATCTATATCTTTCAAAAACGTCCATAAGCTGCCTTATTGCAGGTGGCTCAGAAACCATAACGTCGTCACCCAAAAGAACGGCAAACGGTTCGTTGCCGACTGCCGGTTCTGCCGTTAAGATGGCGTGTCCCAACCCCAACGGCTCTTTCTGACGTATGTATATTATGTCAGCCAACTCAGAAATCTCTTTCACCATCTTCAATAGCTCGAGTTTCCCCTTTTCTTCTAAAGCCCTCTCAAGTTCCAAGTTTCTATCAAAGTGGTCTTCTATTGCTCTTTTATGCCTTCCGGTAACGAAAATTATTTGCTTTATTCCCGCTTCTACTGCTTCTTCGACTATGTATTGAATTACAGGCTTATCTACTAAAGGAAGCATCTCTTTTGGTTGTGCTTTTGTCGCCGGTAAAAACCTCGTTCCAAGTCCCGCTACCGGTATTACTGCTTTTTTTATCATTACTCCTCCTATACCTGCCATTCAAAGGTTTTGGCGAATATGCACTTTAAGTATCGCGATTCCGGTATTTGAAGAACGAATGGATGGTCTTTAGATTGGTAAGTTGTGTATAAAACCCTTAAAGGCGTTCTGGTATCGTAGGCTGCAGATAGAAGAATCTCTTCCAAAATCGGCGGCGTTATGTGGTGAGAACAGGAACAAACTACTATCCTGCCGCCGGGTTTGAGCATCTTTAAACCCCTTAAAAACAGCTCTTTGTAGCCTCTCTTTGCCTGTTCAACAACCGTTTTGCTTTTTGCAAAGGCTGGCGGGTCTATGACTATGGAATCAAATTTTTCTCCTGAAAGCTGCATCTCTTTTAAGACTTTAAAGGCATCTCCTTTAACAAATTTGAATCTGTCTCCCACGCTGTTTAACTCGGCGTTTTCTTTTGCAAGGTCAAGCGCAAGCTGAGAGCTATCAACGGCAACAACTTCTTTTGCCTTTCCTATAACGGCTGCGTGAATGCCGAATCCGCCTAAGTGGCAGAAAGCATCTAAAACTCTATCTCCTTCCTTGACAAATTCTCTGGCAAAGAGGAGTTTGTTTTCTCTTTGGTCGAGGAAGTAACCTGTTTTTTGACCGCCGATAATTTGAACGTTGAAGCTTATGCCGTTTTCTTTGATAACTACCTTTTCTGGTATATCTCCGTAAAGGGTTTGTTCAACTAACGGGAGACCTTCAAGCTGGCGGGTGGGGACGGTGGATTTTTCATAAATTCCTTTAGGGTTTACTACTTCAATCAAAGCCCTAATAACAAGGGGTTTTAAAACTTCCATTCCCAACGTAGTGACTTGTATGACTAAATAACCGTCGTAGCTATCAACTATTAAACCGGGGAGATAATCGCCTTCTGAGTGAACGAGCCTAAATGCTGTTGTGTTTTCCGGAATAAGGCTTTTTCTGTATTCGTAGGCTTCCTTTATTCTCTTTTTAAAGAACTCCAGATTGATTTCTTCGTCTTTTTTGTAGGTAAGTATTCTAATGGCGATGTAGCTGTCAGGATTTATATAACCTTTTGCCAAGAAAGAGCCCTTATAATCTCTTACAATGCAGATTTCACCGGGTTTTGGCTTCCTTGAAAAGGATAGGATGTCGTTTTTATAAACCCAAGGATGAAAGCCTCTTATCCTTTTTTCTCTTCCTCTTTTAACTGAAACCTGCAGCATTTATCACCTCAACAAGGCTTTGGGGAGAAACTTAAGGAAAATTTTAACTGCTTCTTTATAAGTTATCCTACCAGAAAGCAGTTCAGCTGTTAGATTTTCTACTTTTGGATTTTTTCTTGCAAAGTGAAAGTTAAGTCTCTTAAAATTAAAAAAAATCCCCCCCACCACCTTCGCCCACAAAAATTCATTTCCCATATCTTTATTGATTAGCTTTTTGTAAACTGTCAAGTTATCAAACTTCCCGCTTTCAAAAACC
>JAMOPR010000150.1 GCA_027064485.1 Desulfurobacteriaceae bacterium
AATAAAACCTATCATGGATGTAGCCGTAAAGTAAGTTATTTTTCCTAACAACTGTGTCATCAACCAGTGTCCCGGTATTATTCCTATCATAGTCAAAGGAATTGGAATCATTATTATCATAGGAACTATAAAAGATTGAAACTGTCCAACTATCAACAGGTAAATCAAAATCAACGCCACTATAAAAGCTGCACCCATATCCCTAAAAGTTTCGTAGGTTATCTGCCACTCTCCATCCCACTTCATCTTTGGTTTAAAGTCGGTTTCTGGTATCGAAGGAGGAATAAAGGAGTATTCAAGTTTGTAACCATCGGGAAGTGGATGAGTGGAAAGATAGCGGTTTATCTGAAGTATCGGATATATAGGAGCTTCATACTTTCCAGAAACATCCGCAATTACGTAAGAAACGGGATGCAAGTTTTTATGATATATAGTTTTATCAGCCAAAACCTTTTTAACTTCAACTAACTCTCTTAAAGGTATCAACTTTCCCGTTTTACTCATAACAGAAAGGTTCAAAATGTCCTCTATGCTCTCTCTCTGACTTCTCGGCAGTCTCACAAAAATAGAAACGGGGTCAGAATCGTAATCGGTGTGAGCCTCCGAAACGGTAGCACCTTTAAGCGCCATAGAGATAGTTTGAGCTATCTGAGCTTCCGTAACTCCAGATTCCCGTGCTTTTCTTCTCTTAACTTTAAACTCGTATTTATAATAATCGTCATCTACCAACGTATCTATGTCAACAACTCCAGGAGTTTGCTTAAAGATTTCCTCAACTTCTTTTGCTATTCTCCTCCTAACAGCATCATCTTTTCCGTAAATCTCTGCTACCAGAGTAGAAAGAACGGGAGGACCCGGAGGAACTTCAACAACTTTTACGTTAGCTCTTGGGTCAACTTTCTTGGCAACAGCTTCTATTTTAGGTCTCTCTTCTTTTGCTATATCGTGAGACTGCCTTTTTCTTTCGTGTTTATCTATAAGGTTTATCCTGATATCAGCTACATTTCCGCCCCTTCTCAAATAGTAATGTCTTACAAGACCGTTAAAGTCGAAAGGAGAAGCAGTCCCTATGTAAGCTTCAAAATCCTTAACCTCTGGTATGGTTTGCAGATAGTTGGATATAGCTTTCACTACTCTTGCCGTTTCTTCCAATGAAGTGCCTTCCGGCATATCAACAACCACCTGAAATTCGCTTTTATTGTCAAAAGGTAATAGTTTTACTATCACGTCTTTTGTATAGAAAAGAAGAACAGAACCTACCATCAACGCAACAACTGTTAGAAGAAAAGCTCCCCTCTTTACAGAAGAATCGAGAAGAGGTCTAACTACTCGATTATAAATCTTATACGTTCTGGTTTCTTCTAAAGATACTTTTTCCTCACCTTCCGATTCCTTACGGAGGAGGTAATAAGCAGCCCAAGGAGATATAACGAAAGCAACTATAAGGGAGAAAAACATCGCCACAGAAGCATTTACCGGAATAGGCTTCATATAAGGTCCCATAAGACCTCTAACAAATGCCATCGGAAGAAGAGCCGCTATTACTGTAAAGGTAGCCAAAATAGTGGGATTACCGACTTCTGCTACAGCGTAAATAGCAGCTTGTAAAGGAGGCATTTGCTTCATTTTAAGGTGTCTGTGAATGTTTTCAACCACGACAATTGCATCGTCAACCAAAAGACCCAAGGTAAATATGAGGGCAAATAGAGTTACACGGTTTAAGGTATATCCCGTTAAAAGGTCAACGAAAAGAGTTAGAGACAAGGTGGTTGGTATTGCAATAGAAACGACTAAAGCCTCTTTTACCCCCAACGTTAAGCCGATGAAAATAACAACGGCAAAAATAGCTATACCCAAATGGAACATAAGTTCTTTGAACTTGTCTTCAGCCGTTTTTCCGTAGTTTCTGGTAACAGTTATGTGAACAGAAGGAGGAAAAATTTTGTCTTTAATCTCATTGACCTTATCAAGAATCTGTTGAGCCACTACTACGGCGTTAGTTCCTTTCTTTTTAGCTATTGCTACGGTAACTGCTGGAAATTGATTACCGTGAGTTTCAAGAAATTCCTTACTCACACCATCTTTTTCTGCGTGAGGACCAAAACCTATGTAAACGTAATTGTTGGGGTCAATCGGAGCATCTACAACTTTTGCAACATCTTTCAAATACACCGGTTTACCGTTGTAAACGGCAACTACCAGATTCTTCAAATCATCCAAACTCTTTATAAACTCCCCAGCTTCAACAGGAAATTCCTTATTATCTTTGGTAATTTCTCCGGCAGGTAACTTAACATTTGCTGATTTGATTGCTTGTGCTATTTGAAGCAGAGTAACGTGATAATTTTTAAGCTTATTTTCATCCACTATTACCTTAAACCTTCTTGTATCACCACCGATTATCCAACTTTTTGAAACGTTTTCCACCTGCTTAAGCTGAAGGCACATTTCTTTAGCAAACTTTCTAAGCTCGTAAGGAGGAAGTTTATCGCTCCACAGCGTTAATGTTACTATAGGAACATCGTTAATATCCTTTGGTTTCACCAAGGGTTGCAGAGCACCGGGAGGCAATTTATCAAGGTTTGACATCAACTTATTGTAAAGCCTAACCAGCGCATCTTCCATGTTTTCACCAACTTTAAAACGGGCAATTATTAAAGCCATACCAGGCTTTGAAATGGAATAAACATAATCCATCCCTTTCACTTCCCAGATTAACTTCTCAAATCTCGTTGCTAACTTTCTTTCAACTTCCTTTGCAGAAGCTCCCGGATAGGGAATGAAAATATCAATCATAGGAACAACAATCTGAGGCTCTTCTTCCTTTGGGGTAAAAATAATCGCAGCAACTCCTATTAAAAGAGAAGCCAGCAAAATCAGAGGAGTTATTTTCGAAGTAATAAATCTTTTAGCTATATTTCCTGCTATACCAAGCTGCACGTTTTTCATCTTCTACCCCTCTACTTTTGCTCCATCAAAAAGGCTGTTCACGTTAGAAACAGCTATCCTGTCCCCAACGTGAAGTCCAGAGACAATCTCAACTCTATCCCCTAACACTTTTCCGGTCTTCACATACCTCAAATGCGCAACATTGTTGTTATCTATAACGTAAACATATTCAAGTGCTCCAACCCTGTATATCGCAGATTTGGGAACAAAAATACTTTTTTCGATTCTCTCTGGAATATAAACAGTCGCATACATTCCCGGTATTATTCCTTCTTGCTCCTTTAATTCAACCTTAACCCCAAATTTATGAGATACAGGGTCAGCATCCTTATCTATTTCTACTATACGACCAACAAACTCTTTCCCGTTTATCTTAACCGTTAACGTATCACCTTCCTTTAACTTCCCAGAATATTTAGAATCCACAAAAGCTTTAACCTGAAGTGGATACGTCCCTATTTTCAAAACACCCACTCCCGGGGAAACCAAGTTACCTTCATCCACAAGCTTTTGTAAAACAACACCATCCTCAGGAGATTTCAAGTAAGTAAACGAGATATAAGTTTTTGCTTTATCAAGCATTGCTTTTGCCTGTTCTCTTTTAGCCAGTATTTGACTCTTTTTAGCTTTCAATTGTTTCTCTTTTTCTTTCACTGCTTCAAGATTGGCTTTTGCAATCTCATACTGCGCTTTAATCTCATCAAATTTTTGTTTTGATACTGCTTCTTCCTTCAGAAGTTTTTTAAATCTCATAAATGTCCTTTTAGCAAGCTCAAACGATGCTTCTGCAGCTCTTTCACGAGCTCTCACTTCTTTTAAAGCACTGGAAATCTCACGTAAACCAGCATCCGCTTCTTTCACCGCCGCTATTGCCCTTTTAAGCTCAGGGGTAAGAACATCTTTATCAATTACTGCCAAAACTTCCCCCTTTTTAACCCTACCTCCCGGCTTCACATTTATTTTCAGTATATATCCCGATACTTTGGGAGATACAATAATCTGGTCACTTGGTATTACCATTCCAGAAAATGAACTCTTACTTTCTATTTGCTTAGAACTAACAGTTTCAATCTTTACATCACTTACCGTCTTAAACTTCAAATTTTCCACTTTCTCTTGCGAATTACACGAAAAAAGTAATGACAAAACCATACCTATCAAAATTACACTGCGCATCGCTATTTACCTCTCCCAAAGTAAAATTTTTTCGTGAACTATTATTTTATTAGAATTAATTAGGATGTCAAGCATTACAAAATTTTAGTGTTAAAGGACACTTGACTCGATTTGATTTACCGAATATAATACTCTACGCATGATTAAGCAATTGCATAAAACAAATTTTAATATTTGGAGAGGTGGTCATGATGGAAGAGCCAAGGATAGGGGTTATCCTTTGCACCTGCGGTGACGTTCTCAAATCAAAAATAGATTTTGATTCCCTTAAAACTTTCGCTGAAAACCTTCCAGGTGTAGAAAAGGTAATAGTTACAAAAGACTTTTGCAAACAACCAGAAAAACAAGCAGCAGAACTAAAAGGTAAAGTAGATGCCTTAATCTTCGGAGGTTGTTCCGAAAGGTCATCACTTCAGTTCAACGAAGACCGCATAGAAAAACTCATGGTAGCTTTAGGCTTAGACCCTGCGGCATGGGAAACGCTCAATCTAAGGGAACAGTGCTACTACATCCATGACGATATAGAGCAAATAAACAACAAAGTGAAAGACATGCTTTTAATGGCTTACGAAAAAGTCAAAACGAACGTTCCAGCATTAAAAGAGGAAAACCTAAAAAAGAAAGTTTTAGTAGTCGGCGGAGGAGTAGCAGGTCAACGTTGTGCCCAAGCCTTATCTGATTTAGGAATTGAAACCACGTTAGTTGAAGAGAAACCTTACCTTGGCGGCAACGCAGCGAGAATAGCTTTGCTGTGGCAGTCTGAATCCTCACCATCATTCTGCACAAGCGAGTGTGTAATTCCCGTTGTAGGCAGAGACACAATGATAAAAGATAACATTAAAGTAATGGTTAACTCCGAAATTGCCGGCGTCGTAAAGGAAAACGGCGACTTCAAAGTAAGAATACTGCAAAAAGCACAAAAAGTTGACCCAACAAAGTGCATTTCCTGTGGTGAATGTGCAAAAGTATGTCCTGTTGAAATTCCTAATCCATTTAATTTGGGTAAAACAAAGAGAAAAGCTATCGATAAAGATTTTCCCCTTGCAATTCCAGACTCTTACAACATCGTTGATTCAGCCTGCACCAATTGTGGAAAATGCGTAGAGGTTTGTCCGACAAACGCTATAGACCTAAACGCCGAAGATAAATACGTCGAAGACGAATTCGGCGCAATCGTAATAGCTACAGGAATTGACGGAAAGGATATGAGTGCTTATGAAGAACTGGGATACAAGTATCCTGAAGTTGTAACACTTTTCGAATATGAAAGATACGTAGCAAACAACTTTTTCGGGAAAAAACCAAAAGAAATATCCTTTGTTTTATGTAAAAAAGATGACGTAGGTTACTGTTCAAGACTTTGTTGTCTTGCCACTGTTAAGGCAGCAGCAATACTTGCCAAGAATCATCCAGATGTAAAGGTAAAAGTTTTTTACAGAAGTCTGAGAACAACAGGAAGAACGTTCGAAGAACTAAGAAGAAGAGCAGAAAAAGGCGGCGTTGAATTCATAGAAGAAGCAGTAGAAAGAATAGAAAAAGACGAAAACGGTAAACTTCTGATTAAAGGAGAAAAAGGAACTTACTCATCGGAAATGGCTGTTTTGGCAGAACCTTTAATTCCATCTCAAATAAAACTTACCAACATGCTTAACGTTCAAACTGACCAATTCGGATTTCCTCTGGAATTCCAACCAAGAGTAATTAACCCTATAGAAACATACGTTGAAAGAGTTTTCGTAGCAGGAAGTGCAAAAGGATTCAAAGATGTTCAAGAAAGTATTGAATCAGGTTTAGGAGCGGCAGTTAAAGTTTACAAAGCATTAAAAGGACAAAACAAAAAGTATTACTCAGTAATAGACCAAGATAAGTGTTCAAGATGTGAAACATGCTTAATGTGCTGTCCCCACGGCGCTATAAGCCTTAAAAATGCTGAAAGTGAAGAAAAAACAATCGTGGAAATAGACCCCAATTTGTGTAGAGGATGCGGTCTTTGCTATTCAGCATGTCCTTCAAAGGCAATTAAGTTTTCCAACCTCGAAGATGAGCAATTAATAAGAATGGCTGAAGTCGCATTCAAACACTTACCGAAAGACAAACCAAGAATTCTGGCATTCCTGTGTTACTGGTGTGCATACGGAGCAGCAGACCTCATGGGTATAAAGCTAAAAGAAAAACTACCGGAAAACTTTAGAAGCATAAGAGTAAGGTGTTCTGCTTCTTTAAGCCTTGACGTCATAGCCGAAATTATTGAAAGAGATTTGGCAGACGGAATTATTGTTGCAGGATGTCCAAAAGATAACTGCCACCACATCTGGGGTAACTACATGCAGGAAAACAGAATAGAAATGTTCAAGGAATCCTTAAAAATGTTAGGAGTAAACGACAAAATCGTTCGCTGGGAATACATCGGTGTTCCAAACGGTAAGAAGCTTGCCAATGTGATAAGAGAAGTTAATGAAACTCTCCTCAAAGTTAAAGGAGGTAGCCATGTCGAAGCCTAAATTTGCCTATTACTTAGCCGGTGGATGTGCCGGATGTGACACATCGTTAGTAGATACTTCAAAAAAGTTGGTGGAATTTTTAGAGAACGTCGAGCTAATGTTTTTTGCACCAACGATAGCGGACTTTAAGTATAAAGATTTAGAAGCACTACCGGACAAATCTATAGATTTCGGATTTTTCAGCGGAAACGTTAGAAACTCAGAACATGAACACATGGCAAAATTAATGAGAAGAAAATGTAAAACACTCATCGCTTTCGGTATATGCGCAAGTTTAGGTGGGATAAAAGGGCTTGTTAATCTTCATTCTCAAAAGGAGCTTATGGAAAAAGCTTATGTTGATACTCCTTCAACGGACAATCCAGAAAAAATCCTCCCCACCCCCCACTGCACCGTTGACGGCAAATACGACCTCGAACTGCCCGTCCTCAAACCAGCTAAAGCGTTAGACCAAGTAGTAGAAGTTGACTACTACGTCGGCGGATGTCCACCATCCTACAACCACATCAAATGGATACTTGAAAAACTACTGTCAGGCGACCTGCCGCCTAAAGGCAGCTGGCTTACAATGGGTAAAGCCGTCTGTGACGTTTGTCCCAGAAACCCCATAAGACACGGCGGTATCAAAAAACGCCCAACAGAAGTTAAAAGAGTTTTAGGTGAAATACCAGAAGATGTATGTTTACTTGAAGCAGGTTATCTCTGCCTTGGACCTGTAACTTTGGGAGATTGCGATGCAGCATGTTTGAAAGTTAACATCCCATGTAGAGGATGTGGTGGTCCAATACCGGGAGTAAGGGACTTCGGCGTCAAAGCCATAAGCACCATAGCTACAGCTATGGGAAGCCTTGATGTCCTCAAGAAAGTTCCCGACCCAATGCACCTGTTCTACAGATACAGCTTGCCAAAATCATCGGTAATTAAACCAAAAGAATAATTGGAGGAAGCAATGAGAAAGGCTGAAATAGAACCAATCACAAGGCTTGAAGGTCACGGCAAAATAACAGTCTTCCTTGACGATAACGGAAACGTTGAAAATGCCTTCCTTCAAGTTGTTGAATTTATGGGATACGAAAAGTTCCTGCAAGGAATGCCCATAGAGGAAGTCCCAAGGACCGCAAGCACTATTTGCGGTGTTTGCAGAGCCGTTCACTTCTCTGCAGCTTTAAAAGCCGCAGACCAAATATTTTCCGCGGAACCCCCTCCCGCAGCAAAGAAAATCAGAGAACTCCTACTTTTAGCCCACCATATAGAAGACCACACAGAAATTCTTTACGCTTTAGGTTTACCAGATTTCATTTGCGGACCGACAGCACCGCCTCAGGAAAGAAACTTAGTTGGCGTAGCTAAAAAGGTAGGAAAGGAATTAGTAAAAGACATTCTCCAAAAACGCTTTTCTGCAGCAAAAATAGTGGAAATCTTAGGTGGAAAGCCTGTCCATCCAGTTGCAGCAGTGCCGGGCGGTTGGTCCAAAAAAGTAACCGAAGAGGAAAAAGCCGAAATAGAAAAGCTTTCCGACGACCTTTTAGAACTCGGGAAAATGACGGTTGAACTGTTCAAAGAAGTTGTAGTCAAAAATCCCGAATACTCAAAACTCCTAAAAGAAGAAAGCTTTAACGTTGTTACAAACTACATGGGAACAGTTGACGAAAACAACAAAGTTACTTATTACGACGGCACCCAAGTAGTAGTATCCCCGGAAGGCAAAGAAATAGTCAGGTTCAAAGGAAAAGAATACTTAGACGTTTTAGCAGAAAAAACGCTTCCTTGGAGCTACGCCAAATTCCCATATCTCAAACAGAAAGGTTGGAAAGGACTGGAAGACGGAAAAGATACTCACCTATGTAGTGTAGGACCTTTGGCGCGATTCAACGCTTCAGACGGTTATTCAACACCTTTAGCCCAAAAAGCATACGAAGAAATGGTTGAATTCTTTGGAGGAAAACCCGTCTACAACATTTTCGCCTACCACTGGGCAAGGGCAATAGAAATTCTTAACCAGGCAGAACTAATAAAAGAACTGCTTAAATCTCCGGAACTTACAGACGAAAAAGTCGTAACACCTCCAGGTAAAGTTACCGGTGAAGGCGTTGGAATTATCGAAGCACCGAGGGGAACGCTCATTCACCACTACTGGACAGATGAAAACGGATTTGTAACAGACGCTAACCTGATAGTGCCAACCACCATAAACAACGGCTCAATTCAGGTAGCCGTAAGAAAAGCTGCAAAATATTTCATTAAAGACGGTAAAGTTGATGAAGGCACCCTCAATCTGATAGAAATGGCTCATAGACCTTACGACTTGTGTTTAGCTTGTGCAACCCACGCTTACCCGGGACACTATCCTACAAACGTCATCGTTTACAAAAACGGCGAAAGAATAAAGGAATTGAGGAACTATTGAAAATAATAGTTGTAGGAATTGGAAACCCTTCTTTCGGAGACGATGGAGCAGGGTTTGAAGTCATCAAGAAATTAAAAGGGAAGGTGGCTACGTGCCACCTTCTTTCTCCTTCTCTTGAACTCTTAGAGAAAATCAAAGGTTACGACTTAGCAATCTTAGTTGATGCCGTTGATATAGGATTAAAACCCGGTGAAATAATCGAGTTTTCAATTGAAAAGGGAAAAAATAAAGAACGCTTCGGCGGTTTAACCCACACTCTTTCAATGGAAGAAATAGTCACAACCGGTTACGAACTCTTTCCCAACGAAATGCCCCCAAAAGTCATCTTCATCGGCATCCAGGTAGAAAGCATGCCTCCCTTTAAAAAAGGTTTAAGCACACCCGTCAAAAAAGCAGTTGAAAAAGTTATAAATGAAATATTATCCCTCTGTTGAAACAGAAAAAGTTCAATTTCACGGTATAAGATATAATGAGAAATTGGAAAGGTTGTTTGGGAAAGTTTTTGGGATGTTCCCGCCTTTTAAGCGTTCTAAGAAAAAAAGATACACCTTTATAAGATGATATCTTACCTCCCTTGTCCCTTGAAATGTTTTGAATACACTTTTAGAAAGATATACAAGCAACTTACGCATTTCCTTTCAAACAGCTTTTCTATCTTTCAAAACCCAACACATTAATAATAGGATTATTCAATAAATCTATTCGGAAAAAAAAGTTATACTCTTCTCCAGACCTTTTCAATATCTACTTCAAACGGACACTTAATCTTAAAGGTAAAAGAACCTGTATCGCCGTCAAATACCTTTTCAAACTTTCCGTCTTTTAACTCAAAAACTCTCATCTTTTTAATGTCGGGATAAACAAGGGCGTAAAACTTAACCTTTTCTCTCTCGTATAGGGCAAATTTTACGTTTTCGTCCTTAAAAGCGGTAGATTTAGAAACTATTTCAAAAACAATTTCTGGAGTAAACTTTAAATACTCATCTACCCGTTTACACACAACTATCAAATCCGGTCTTAAAACGGTATGTTCATCGACTATCCAATCGAGCTCTTGATAAACAAAACACTCTTTTGGATAGTTTTCAATCTGCTCTTCTATTTGTTTTGCAACAAGAAAAGATACCCTTTGATGCTTACCAAAAGGAGACGGCGCCATAGCAAAAGGTATACCTTCTATTAATTCCCAGTCTCCTTCCCATTGCTTATAATCTTCCACCGTATAGTGAGGCATAAACTCTCTTGCAGTATTCATTCCACCCTCTAAAGCGTTCAATTTCTATTATAAATTAATCCACCTTCAAAACGGCTAAAAACGCTTCCTGTGGAACTTCCACCTTACCCAACATTTTCATCTTCTTCTTACCTTCCTTCTGCTTTTCAAGAAGCTTTTTCTTCCTTGTAACATCACCGCCGTAGCACTTAGCGAGAACGTCTTTTCTTAAAGCTTTAACGTTGGCTCGGGCAATAACCTTATTCCCAATTGCCGCCTGAATTGCAACTTCAAAGAGCTGCCTTGGAATGATTTCTTTCAACTTATCAACCAACTGTCGTCCTCTCTGGTAAGCCTTATCTTTGTGGACAATCACAGAAAGAGCATCAACAGGCTTTCCGTTTATGAGAATGTCAAGTTTTACAAGCTCAGAAGGTTTATAACCAGCAAACTCGTAATCAAAAGAAGCGTAACCTCTCGAAACGGATTTCAACTTATCGAAAAAGTCAAAAAGGATTTCAGAAAGCGGCATATCGTAACGAAGTTCTACCCTCGACTGGTCCAAATAGGTAAATCCTGTCTGAACACCTCTTCTATCCTGACAGAGCTGCATAATAGGTCCCACATACTCAGCAGGCGTAATGATGGAAGCAGTAATGTAAGGTTCTTCAATTCTTTCAATCTTTTCTAACGGTGGCATCTCAGCGGGATTCTGAACATCAACAACGGTGCCGTCTTTCAAATAAACTTTATAAATAACGCTCGGCGCAGTTGCTATAAGGTTTAAACCAAACTCCCTCTCAAGCCTTTCTTTTATCACTTCCATGTGGAGAAGACCTAAAAATCCACACCTAAATCCAAACCCAAGCGCAGCAGAAGTTTCTGGTTCAAAGAAAAGCGCAGCATCGTTTAATTTCAGCTTTTCCAAAGCCTCTTTCAAATTCTCATAATCGTCAGAATCCACAGGATAAAGTCCCGCAAATACCATTGGCTTTGCAGGTCTAAATCCGGGGCAGGGTTCGTCGGTTGGATTTTCTGCGTCCGTTATCGTATCACCAACCTGCGTATCCTCAATGTTTTTAATATTTGCTGCAATCCATCCAACTTCACCAGCAGAAAGTTGCTCCAGTTTAACCATATGCGGATTTTGAGTTCCCACTTCTACAACTTCAAACTCTTTATCGTTAGACATAAGCTTTATGGTCATTCCAGGTTTTATAACGCCGTCAAAAACTCTAATAAAAGGAATTACCCCTTTGTAGTTATCGTAATAAGAATCGAAAATCAAAGCTTTTAAAGGTTTGTTCGGGTCACCCGAAGGCGGTGGCACTTTCTTAACTATTGCCTCCAAAATCTCTTTTATCCCTATTCCTTCCTTCGCAGAAGCAGGTATGGCATCGTCTGGGTCAAGTCCCAAAACTTCTGCAATCTGTTCCTTTACCCATTCAACGTTAGCGCTCGGCAGGTCTATCTTATTTATAACCGGAATAATTT
>JAMOPR010000151.1 GCA_027064485.1 Desulfurobacteriaceae bacterium
GTTACAAGACCTTTCGATTTCGAAGGTAGAAAAAGGCATGAATATGCTGAAGCCGGCATTAAAAGATTAAAGGAGTTTGTGGATACTTTGATGGTTATCCCTAACCAAAAGCTAATAACAGTTGCAACAAAAGGAACCAACATACTGGAAGCCTTTCAACTGGCAGATGAGGTTCTATATCAGGCAGTTAAAGGTATAACCGAAGTCATTACGAAACCGGGACTCATCAATCTTGACTTTGCAGATTTAAAAACCGTAATGCAAAGTGGTGGATATGCTTTAATGGGAACCGGAGAAGCAGAAGGTGAAGAAAGAGCATTAACCGCAGCAAGAAGGGCAATAGACAACCCTCTCCTTGAAAACGTTCAAGTTGAAGGTGCAAGCAGAATACTCGTGAACATCACAGGAGGACCAGACCTTACCCTTGACGAAGCCTACGCTGCTGCAGACCTAATTAAGGAACGAGCTAAAAGAGACGATACAAACTTTTTCTTTGGGGTAGGAATAGACGATAACTTATCTGGAAAAATCCAAGTAACCGTAATAGCCACAGGATTTGATGAAAAAGGAAAGCCTATCAGAGGATTTTCAACTCCCTACAGTTACTCTAGAGAAACAGAAAGTAAAAAAACAGATGAATTTAACTTTGACTTAGATATATCAAAAATCCTAAAAGAATTAGAAGAAGACTAAGTGCTGCTCACGTGAGCAGCACTTTTATTTCAAATCATCTAAAGTAATTGAAATTGCTCCTCTCGACAGCATCTCTGCAATCGCTCTTTCTGAATCTCCAGGATTTAAATCAACTCCCTTGGAAGCATCAGAAAGGAAAAAAGTTGTATAACCCAAATTTAAAGCACCTAATACTGTATGCTTAACGCAATAGTCAGTAGCAAGACCTCCTATAAAAACCCGTTTAACTCCCCTTTCTTTTAAAAGGTCATTCAAGAGAGTTCCTTGAAAACCAGAATAAGCCTCTAACTCCGGTCTATCCCCCTTATTGATAAAAAACGTATCTAAGGGCAATCTTAATTCTAAAGGTATCTCAGCTCCTTTTGTCCCCCGAACACAATGTTTTTGCCATATACCTCCATTTTCCTTAAACGAAAAATGGTCCTCGGGGTGCCAATCACGGGTAGCAAATACAGGAGCACCACACTCAACAAAAAGTTCTATATATTCATTTAAGACAGGTATTATTTCATCCCCATGAGGAACCGGGAGGGCACCTCCCGGTAAAAAATCATTCTGAACATCAACTATAATAAGAGCATCTTTAAAAGAGATTTTTACCTTCATTCTTCCACAACAAGGTCAAAGAGTTTTAATATAACTTCTACACATACATCTTCGGGAAGCTTAGAAGTGTTCAACTTGGCATGGAACATATCTATAGCTGTTACATCTTCACCACAAATGTCTTTGTAGAACTCCTGTTCTTTCTCGTCGATTTTTCTTAGTTTCTTCTCTGCATCAGGATACGAAAGAGCTTCTTTTTCAGCATAAACCTTAACCCTATCAGCAAAAGGAGCTTCTATTTTTACGTGAAGAGTATTAGGATACTCTTTTAAAATACAAGCAGCTGCGTGCCCGACAATCACCACGTTGTTAGACACTGCAAATGCAGTAACAGCTTTAGATAAAGCTTCCTTAAACTGCTCAAAACTTACTTCCTTATTCTTTTCTCCAAAAATTGCTCCAAAATCGATAATATCCCTATCAAGCTGGAAAAGGTCAAAGAAAGACAACTTAGATGGAACGTATTTAAATTCATTAAACTCTTCAATCTCCCTTTCCGGAACTCCCAACCTTGAAGCAACATCGCTAAGAATTTCGGAATAAACGAGCTTGTATCCAAGCTTTTCGGCTACTCTTTTCGCTATCTCCAATCCTGGAGAACCTAATTCAAAAGTTACCGTAATAACTCCCATCTTTCCCTCCAAAAATTTCTCTCTGTATTTAGGATTTTCTAAAAGTTCCTTTCTAATTTTATCAATTATTTCAACAAAAAAATCACTATCTGCCCATTCAGGTAAAACATTGTTAAGTTCAAACAAAAATTTCTCCACTTTCGGCAACACATCATCACAACACAGAGCTAACTCTTCATCTTCATACAGCAAATCTAAAGCGTCATCTATTCTTCCCATTTCAATTCCTCTAACTCCACTTTGGGCAAATCATTCAAAGAAGCTAAAC
>JAMOPR010000152.1 GCA_027064485.1 Desulfurobacteriaceae bacterium
ACTCCCTTAACAGAAAAATAACCAGTGGTATAGTCGGGGTCATCAGAAACACAAAGCTCTGCTAAAACATCTCCAAAAGAAAGTATCTTAGAAGTAAGCGTTAAAGCTTCTTTTAAATTATCAGTATATTTTTCTCCAGCAGCTTTTTTGAGCTCCTGCTCGGCTTCAGGTGATATATCAAGGCACGTAGCCCTCACCCCTTTAAATCTATCCGGCTCAAGGCGACTTCCGTCAGGAACGCTGATAATCATAGCTCCTCTCATAACGCTTCCGTCAGGAGCTGCCCCCTGCAAAATAGTATCGTAAACTTCTAAAACTAACTTTTCTGGTAATCCGGCGCATTTTGAAATCTCCGAAAGAACGCTGCAAACGTCATAGTAACCAGAAACTTCAAAAACAGGAAGTAAAGGAATTTCCTTTATGGAATCTTTAATTAACTCCACCTTAACATTCACAAAATCCGGTTTTCCCCTTGAATGAGTTAAAGCTCTTTCTATCAGTTGAAAAACAGCATTCTTTATTTCACCCTCCCCTACAATTCTCTCAGCACCAGAAACGTGTTTCCCCTCCTTAGAAGCCCTCATTCTAACGTTATAAAAGCTCATTTTTCCACTTTAACCTTCACAGCGTTTCTGAACCATACATCGTTTTGAGGGAACGGTATTTCCACACCGTTTTCCCTAAAGAGTTCTAATATCCTTTCATGAAGTTTTGACTTTATGCCGTAAGCCAAGTCTTTCCTCTCAACGTAGTAAATCAGCTTAAACATTAAAGCACTGTCGCCAAAGCTGGTAAAGAAAACAGAAGGAGGAGGGTCTTTCAAAATACCTTCCATTTCGGAAGCAGCTTTCAAAAGTAACTCTCTAACTTTTTTAACGTCGCTATCGTATGCAACACCTATTTCAACAAAATCCTTAACCCTCGGGTCTGGATAGAGAGCATTTTCTATTATTCCTTCTGTAAGCTTTGAATTCGGGATAGTAATAAGGTTGTTCCCCGTTATGGTTATAATTCTGGTTGTCCTTAAACCAATATCATAAACGTAACCCTCAACTCCGATATCTTTAATGTAAACCCTGTCCCCTATCCTGAACTGCCTATCGGTAACTAAAAGAACGCCTGAAATGAAGTTGCTTATCGTATCCTTAGCAGCAAGACCTACAGCCAAAGAACCAACACCCAAAGAGGTAACAAGAGAGGTAACGTTAAAACCTAACCTATCCAAAACAGCAATAGAAGCTATCACAAATACGAAAATTTTTGCAAGTTTCGAAACCATGGAGTAGTAAGTATCTATCAACGGAGACTCTGAAGGTGAAACTTTTCTTTTAACGCTTTCAGAAAACTTTTCAAGAGCAATATCGAGAATCTTAGCTACAACAAACGAAAGTATCGCCACGTAAAGGACGAAAAAAATGTTATTAATTACAGTAAGAATCCTTGAAGGAACGGGAAGTTGAATCACCGCAAGATTAAAAAAGAGAAGAGAAAAGAAATAGGAAAGCCACGCAGAAAGGTTTATAAACAGCTTTTCCTGCTTTGTTAATTTTTCATCCCTAAGAAAAAATTTGAGAAGAAACTTTGTTAAAAATTTCTTTGCCCAGAGGGAAACAAGAGAAAGTATGAAAAATAACGCCGAAAGGAAGTATTCGGCTTTTATCCAAGCAGTATACATGGCTCCCTCACTTTAAAAGGTCTTTGCAGGAAAGAACAAATGTCACAGGACCGTCATTAACTATGTGAACCTTCATATCAGCGCCAAAAATCCCCTTCTCTACCTTCACCCCATACTCTCCACACTTCTTCACAAACTCTTCAAACATCTTTTCCGCTCTTTCCGGATTTTCGGAAGACTGAAAACTGGGACGTCTCCCCTTACGACAGTCGGCAGCCAACGTAAAGTTTGGAACAATCAAAAGCTCCCCTTCTATTTCCTTCAAGGAAAGGTTCATTTTACCTTCAGCATCCTCAAAAATTCTCAAGTTAACTATCTTATCAGCCATTTTGTCCAGACAGGACGGTATATCCCCCTTTTCAAAACCAACCAAAAGCACTATACCTCTTCCTATTTCAGCAACAGTCTCGCCACTAACTACTACTTTGCCGGATAAAACTCTCTGAAGAACCACTTTCATTTTCTACCCCTGCAACCATAAGTGTTTTACGCCATCAACTATAAACTGTGAACCCAAA
>JAMOPR010000153.1 GCA_027064485.1 Desulfurobacteriaceae bacterium
ATCCATTGCGGTTATAAAGCAGGAAGAGAGGTTACCTTTTGGTCTTCTCAAGTTTATGAGTATAGGCGTTGCAAGGGAAAGCTTTTTGCCGGCTATCATATCGTAGAACTTTTTCACTATTTTCATACGCTTTTCTTTCGGTTCATCCTTTGCAAGCATAAGGGAAATGCTCATATACATTTCTTGAGGCAGTTCTATGGGGAAGTCTTCGTAAATACATAAATATCTCTTTGCTAAGAGATTTGCACCTGCATAGTCGTATAGAAAGTCGTATTTTTGCTTGATGTAGTTTCCTGCTTCTTTTATTTCTTCTGCGGAATAAGTTTCAAGAATTTCCGGAGTATATAGTCCTAACTCTGTTAGATTTTTTACCACTTTTAAGTATTCTTCACCACCGCCAACGTAAGCTAACTTGTTCGTTCCTCTCCTGATAGATATTTCTTTATAGAGGTTAAAAATAAAGAGCCTACCTGCTAATATGCGCCAGTCCGGTTCTTGTGGCGTTGTCAGATTGAGGGCTGTATTTATTACCGCTTCGTGGATTTGCCTTGTAGTGATGCCGTCAAAGAAATGTAGCTTTAGTTTTGATTCGAGCTTTAGCGTGTTTATGTCCAGTCCTTCTGCTGCCCAGTTTATCACTTTTCTTATTTTTTCTATATTTAGAGGCTCTCTAACGCCTTTTCTTTTAACGACTTTTATTTGTGTCATGATATCTCCTGATAAAGATTGTGCTTTGTATTTTACATCAATACAGTGCTTTTAATTCTAATATTAGATTAAATTAGCTAACCACTTTGAAAACGTATTCTACGTGAGTTGAGCTTTCCTGTAAGGTGTAATCGGAAAGGTAAGGGAAAAGTTCTTTAACCCCCTTGTTTATTTTTATTACAACTCTTTTTCTCGCCACTCTTTCTGCTTCTTTCAGAGTTTCAGGTGATACAAAGTCTTTTACAGCAACTTCTCTAAAGGGTGACATAACGTCGCAGTGCCATTTTGGTTTTATGAACATGGGTGAAAAATAAACGATATCGTAAGATTTATCAGGTTGTGCTTTTAGAAATTCGGTGTTGTCAGCGCAAATCGGTTTTATTCTTTTGAAAGCGTCTTCAGCGATTTTCAATTTTCCTTCCGGTTTATACCTTTCCAGTCCTCTTTTCACTATTTCAAAAATTACGGGGTCTTTTTCAACGCCAGTGACTGCTTGTTTAGAAACAAAGGCTGATAAAAGGGCATCTTGCGCAAGCCCTAAGTTGCAATCTAATACGGTATCTCCTTCTTTCAGGTTCATGGCTTTAATCATTGCCTCGTTTCCTGTTGCTATATAGTTGAGGAGGCGAATTTTGAACAATCCCGGATGGAAAAAGAGTTTTTGTCCTTTAAGCGTATGTAAGGTTAGTGTTAAATCTCTGTTTACTACCAAAACGTTCTTGTTGTAGCGTTTCTTAATGGAATTTATTGTGTTGTGCCTACGTGGAATGTATAAAGTTTTAAACTTTTGGGATAACTCTTGAGCTTCCTTTATTAATTCCTGACTTGGACGTTTTTCTGTAGTTACTACAACTTCCATTTATCCTCTCTCTGCAGAAAAAATCAGTTCTGGGCATTTTCTTTTTAGATATTTTTCTGTGTAGGAACAGAGAGGATATATTTTGTAACCGTTTTCATTTGCAAATTCAACCAACTTAGCTGAGAGTTTTCCTGCTATTCCTTTGCCCCTTTGACTTTCCGGAACGTAAGTGGTGCTTACAACAATTACTTTCTTTTCCTCATCAATACCGAAGGTGATAAAGGCTTCTTCCCCTGTTTCTAACTCTATCCATATTCTTTTTTTGGATACTTTTATTTCCATTTTGACTCCTTCAAAAGCATTTCAGCGTTTGTATTTTACAACACCCGTTCTTGCGCCTTTGGATAAAAATCTTAAAATTCATCCCGTCACGGGTGAACGGGAAGTCCGGTGAAAGTCCGGCGCTGTCCTCGCAACCGTGAGCAGGCAACAAAAATGGGTTGAAACCACTGGAAAGGATAGGTTAACAGCCGCCTTTCTGGGAAGGTTTCAACCTCAACAAGCCTGCGAGCCGGGAGACCGGCCCGTGATGGGTAGGTGAAAACCTGCCCCTTCGCGTCCTGCGGGGGTTCGGGACGCGGGAAAGGAAAGGGGTTTCTTTTGCCTTTTTCTTTTTCCCGCCC
>JAMOPR010000154.1 GCA_027064485.1 Desulfurobacteriaceae bacterium
GGAGGCTAAAGTTGAAATTTTTAAAAGGTTAACTCTTTCCCTTTCTCCTTTTATTGTGGGTATTTTGGCTTTTTCTATTGCTGTTTTGATACCGAGAGGTTCTATAGGTGTAGGTGTTCTAATCAGTTTACTGATAATAGTGGTTTACTACGTTCTATATACGTTTTCCAAAAAAACTGCTGTTAAATTAGGTATTCCATTTCTTCCCCTTGTTCCCGATGTAATATTTGGCGTTTTATCTGCTTACTTTTACAGGCAGGCTGTTGAGGAGAAGCTTAAATTGGACGTTGGTGGAAGATGGTAAAGATTTTAGATAGATACGTTTTTATTGAAGTCGTTAAGTATTTTTTTCTTTCCCTCCTTACGTTTTTGGTGCTTTTTATCGTTATAGATTCTGTTAGCAATGTTGATATTTTTTCAAAACTTGGGTTAAAGGAAGGATTCACCTACGTTTTTGCAAGGGTTCCTTTATATACTTCCCGTATTCTTCCAATAGCTATGTTGATTTCTGCTATGGTAACCTTATCTGTTTTTTCTTCTACAAGTGAATTGGTGGCAGTAAAGTCTTTAGGTATTAGTGTATATCGCTTTTCTATTCCCATTTTGGTTTTATCCGTATTGGTTTCGCTTTTTTCTCTTTTTCTTCAAGAATTTGCTATTCCTAAGAGCGTAAAATTAGCTGAGAGCATAAAGTATGAGTTGAAAGCGAAAGAAAAAATCCCTGCCACCCTTTCTTCCATCTGGTTTAAAGACGGCAATAAATTCATATACGTAAATTCTTTTGACCCTTCCAGAAAAGAAGCTAAAAGAGTATCTATTTTTATCTTTTCAAAAGGTTTTGAACCACTAAAGCGCATAGATGCTCTTGAAGGAAAGAACCTTGAGGGGAAAAAGTGGATTTTCAAAAACTGTATTGTTCGTGATTTAAGAAAAATGACCTTTAAAAAAATTAAGGAGAAAGTCCTCCTTCTAAAGGTTGGGATTAAAGAAATTAAGTATTCCCAGCCACAACCGGAAACGATGGAGTTGTTCAAGCTCTACATAACGGCAAAACAGATGTCAAAGTTGGGATACAACGTTTCGGATATGTTGGTCAACTTATACTCTCGCCTTTCCCTTTCTTTGCTTCCCATAGTTGTTGCAGTTATGGGTATTCCTTTGGGGATGTATAACCCGAGAAATAAAAAAGGATATACTGTAGTTGTGGCTGCTTTGCTTATAGTAGCTATGTGGATTACCATATCGTTTTTCTTAAGCTTGGGGAAAAGCGGTGTTCTGCCGCCCTTTTACGCTTCTTTTGCTCCGGTGTTACTCTTTTTCTCCGTGGGGCTTATTCTCTTGGCGAGGGTTGAAACTTGAACTTTAACTTCTCAAAAGCTGCGAAAGCGCAAAACATTTTAAAGAGTAGATTGAAATTTGTTCCTCTAAAAAAAGAACCGAAGTTTGTGGCAGGTTGCGATTTAACCTTCATAAATCCTTATAAGACACCTACTGTTGGGATAGGAGCTTTTGTTGTTTTATCCTACCCTGACCTTGAAGTTATTGAAAAAGTTTATACTACGCTGGATGTTAACGTTCCTTACGTTCCCGGCTTTTTGGCGTTTAGAGAGATTCCTTTGCTTTTGAAAGCGTTTAAAAAGTTAAAAATAAAGCCAGATGTTGTTATCGTTGATGGACACGGTATAGCTCACCCCAGACGTTTGGGCATAGCGGCTCACTTTGGCGTTGTAACCGGTATTTCCACAATAGGTTGTGCGAAAAAACCTTTATATGGAGAGTTTGAAGTTCCCTGTAATGAAAAAGGATGTTATTCCCCTGTGAAAGCGCCGGATACCGGTGAAATTTTGGGATACGTTGTAAGAAGCAGAAAAAACGTTAAGCCGATTTACGTCTCTCCGGGGAATTTAATTGATTTAGAAAGCACTTTAAAATTGATGCTATCAATAATAAACCGTTCTAAATATAGAATTCCCGAACCCACAAGGCTTGCTCACAATTACCTTCAAGAGGTAAGGAAGTCCTTAATGTAAAGCTCTGTGACCCATTTAAAATTTCTTCCTTGCGAATCTTGAGTTATAAGCTCTTTTATCTTTTTAAATCCTGCTTCAGAGAAAATCTTTTCAACTTCATTTGGATTCATATTTTCAAAGAATCTTTCTTTTTCTTTTCTGACGTTTAAAGGAT
>JAMOPR010000155.1 GCA_027064485.1 Desulfurobacteriaceae bacterium
TACCTATTTCAAGAAGTTTCCGAAAGTTAAGGAATACATAGATTCAACTATAGAAGAAGCTTATAAAAAAGGTTACGTTAAGACCCTTTTTGGCAGAAAGAGACCTTTACCAGAGCTTAAATCTCCAAACAAAAATATCAGAAACTTTGGGGAGCGAGCGGCAGTTAACGCCACCGTTCAGGGAACGGCTGCCGATATTATGAAGATGGCTATGGTTGAGCTATTCAAACCTTTAGAGGAGTTTGATGCCTTTATGATTCTTCAGGTTCACGACGAAATTGTTGTGGAAGCGCCCCAAGGGGCGGAAAACGAAGTTAAAGAAAAGATAAAAGAAGCAATGGAATCCGTTGTAACTTTGAGCGTTCCTCTACTGGTTGAGGTAGAATCTGGTAGGCACTGGAATTAGTGCTCGTGGTGCTCGCACTCTCCTTCGTGTTTATCTTCCGGCTCGTAGTTGGGATTTCCCGTTAGCGTTCCTTTCAGTAGTTCTTCCAACGCTTCTCCTACTGTTTCTGCCATTACGCCCTTTATCACTTCTATTCCCAGTTGGTTAAAAAAGGCTTCTGCTCTAACTCCTACTCCCTTTGCTATGAGCTTTTCAACTCCCAATGAATGTAGCATTTCTGGTAGCAGTCCCGGGCGATGTCCCTGTAAGGCAGGGTTTTCGTAAAAGTCTATTTTCGCTTCTTCTCCCTTAACGGTTATTATTGCAAAGTAAGGGGCTTTCCCGAAATGTTCGCAAATTCTGCTTTCAAGACCGTTTGTTTCTTCAACGGGGATTGCTATTTTCATATTTCAAACCTCCTTTTTGTTAAAAGTTATTATATATAATTTAGTTAGTTTGAATGGAGGAGGTAAAAATGAAAGTGTTAGTTCCGGTTTTGAGTAAAAGTGAAGATGCTGAGATTTCCCCTGAATTTGGAAGAACGCCCTTCTTTGCAGTTGTTGAAGGTGATAAAGTTTCTTTTTACGATAATCCTGGAGCTTCTGCATCTGGAGGAGCTGGGGTTAAAGCTTCGCAGTTTGTTTTAAATCTTGGAGTAGATAAGGTTGTTTTAAAGAAGCCTGCCGGACCCAACGCTAAATCTGCGCTGGAGCAGGCTGGTATAACTGTTGAAGTAAATGAAAGTTTGGAAACTTTAAAAGATTTGCTTTAGGTTTTCTGTTAGTTTTTTAACTGCGTTTGAGAATGGAGAATCGGGGTAAGCTTTTACTGCCGGTTCTCCTTTAATGAGTGCTTCTACGGCGGATTTATCGTAGGGGATTCTCCCTACTACTTTTATGTTTCTTTCTGAGAAGAATTTTTCCAACTGTTTTGTGTATTCCTCATTTATGTTGAACTTATTTATCACAGCGAAAGTTTTAACTTTGAAGTGTTCTGTTATCTTTAATAGTCTTTGGGCATCGGTTAGCGAAACCTCTGTCGGTTCAACCACCACTAATACGTAATCGCTTCCGTTTATACTGGCTATGACCGAGCATCCTATTCCTGCTGCTGCATCTATTAACAGCAAATCGTGGTTAAATTTTCTCGCTACTTTCTTTGCTTCAAAAACTAACTTACCTGAGTTAGGTCTTCCAGGTAGAAGTTCTGCCGTTACCAGCGGAAATCCGTAAGAAGTTTTGCCCCATTTTACAAACCCCGGGATTGTTGGTTTAAAGTTTATCGTTCCCTTTTCCGGACAAACTATGGAGCAAACGTTACATCCTTCACACAGTATTTCGCTTACTTTATAGTGGTTATCTTCAGGGTATATACATTCGTATGGACAGTGCTTTGCACATATACCGCAACCGGTGCATTTGGAAGGGTCTATTACTGCAATTCTTTCTCCTTCAAAAGGCTTTTTTCCTTCCCATCTTTCTACTTTTAGAAGTATTTCAAGGTTAGGAGTGTCAGCATCTGCATCTAAGGAAACGAGATTTATATCTTGGGATAGTAGGAAAGATAGAGAGGCAGTTATTGATGATTTGCCTACTCCTCCTTTCCCGCTGGCAACGGTTAGTTGCATTTTAGTTCCTCCAGGATTTTTTCTTTGATTTCTTCAAAGATTTTTGCTTCAGGTAGTTGAGTTTTGACTATTGGCGTTTTGTTGAAGTAGCATTTGATTATGTTTTCGCTGTAAGGGATTCTACCTATTATGGGGTAGCCGTATCTTTGTGAAAGGTTGACAATTTCGTT
>JAMOPR010000156.1 GCA_027064485.1 Desulfurobacteriaceae bacterium
TAAAGCTCTTGAATCAAGATGCTTTTCTCGGGGAAGCTTTTGCTGCATTAGGGATTTCTTTTGTTGATACTATATATGGAATAATTGTTGCCATGTGTTTCGTGAGTTTTTCCTACGCCGTTACTTCGTCTATACTGGGTTTTAAATCGGTAGAAGAAGAACTTGTTTGGACGGCAAGGACACTTGGAGCTTCTCCTTTTCAAGTTTTTAGGTATATTATGCTCCCGCTTGCGTTTCCCTATATATTGAGGGGAGCGATTCTTTCTTTTGCCCGCTCGATGAGTGAAGTTGGGGCTCTTTTGATAGTAGCGTGTTATCCGATTACTGCGCCGATTCTTATGTATGAGCGGTTTGAGGATTACGGACTAAAAGCTTCTATGCCTATTGCCGTTCTGGTAATTTTGATAAGCCTGCTTATTTTCGTTTTGCTCCTTTCTCTTTCTGGCAGAAGAGGTTTGGATGTTAAGAGTTAATTTTAAGAAGAAACTTTCTAATTTTGTCGTAGATGTTGATTTTAATGTTCAGGACAAAGAATACGTAGTGGTTTTGGGAAAGAGCGGTGCTGGTAAAAGCGTGATGGCGAAGGTTATAGCAGGGATTGAGGAGTTGGATGAGGGGGGGATTTTTTTGAGAGGCAGGGAGATAACTCACTTACCTCCGGAAAATAGGAGAATTTGCTATCTTCCTCAAAGGATTTCTCTCTTTCCCCATATGACAGTGAAGGAGAATTTGCTTTTTCCTATAAAAGTGAGAGGAGAGAAGGTTGTAGAAGAAAAAGTTAGAGAAATTGCTGAAGCTTTCGGAATTGAAGGGTTTTTTAATAGAAAAACTGTTTGTCTTTCGGGTGGGGAAGCTCAAAGGGTTGCTTTGGCAAGGGCTTTGCTGTCAAATCCTGAAGTTATTATTCTTGATGAGCCTTTAAGTTCTCTGGATTTTTCTACAAAGGTGGAAATTATTGATTACTTGATTAAGCTTAGGGGCAATAAAACAGTTATTCACATTACTCATGACCCTTTTGAGGCAAAAATCCTCCCCACCCGCATCCTTTATATGGAGGAGGGGAGGATTTTGTTCAGCGGAACGTGGAGGGAGTTTTTAGAAAACTTCGAAGGAGACATTTCAAAAAAAATCAAGAAGTTTTTCTCTCCCCTCTACCAACAACAATCCTGATTTCCATATTCTCTATTGGATATTCTATTCCTTTTAACGGTTTTACAAATCCAAAGAGGATTTCTTTCAACGTTTCCTTTACGTAATGCTTTATGGGTATGCGCTTATCGTTTATGAAGAGTTCAACCTCATCGGGAAATTCATCTTCCCTTTTTGAGATAAAGAACTCTTCTATAAAATCTGCCACTTTTTCCGGTTCATTAATGGAAAAGTTCCTAAACCCTTCTACTTCATAGTCGGATATGACGCCAACAACGTTTTTTAATTCTTTAGCCAGTAGAGGTTCCTGTATAGATTTTCTCGTTACTTCAAACTTTGGAACATCTTCGTGTTTAAATCCTTCACATATAACTACGTCGTAATCGTCAAGTAGCTCGAAGGCGAGTTTTTTCAAATTCCCCTTTTTTGATTTTTTGAAGAGTATTAGCTGTTCAGGTTCTACTATACCTACTGCTTTGGCACCAGCTTGTTTATACTTAAACGTGTCTTTCCCTTCTTCATCCTTTATGGTGTTTTCGTGTTTTGTTGATTTAAGAACGGCAACTTTGTAGCCTCTTTTGGTTAGCTCTTCAACAACCTTCGTGGCAAACGTTGTTTTCCCTGAATTGTGGTAGCCTACAAATGCTATTATTGGAACCATGTGCTATTCCTCCAAATTTTAATTTAATGAATTATACTAAATATAAGCATTAAATGAGGGGGTGGTTTTTTAACCGAACCGAATAAAAATTTTTTTATTCCCGAGTATTGATTTCTGATTTAATTGTGCTAAACTTATGAATGAAGATGACAACCTATCGAGGAGGTTTAATATGGGAATCAGCAGGAGGAACTTTCTGAAAGCGACGGGGGTGTTCACGGCTGGGGCGACGCTGGGTTTAAATCTAAAGCCGGCTAAAGCCAAAGCAGCAGAACTAAAAATAGCGAAAGCCAAAGAAACAAAGACCATTTGTCCCTACTGCGCTGTAGGTTGTGGAATGCTGGTTCACTCTATCCCGCACACGAACAAG
>JAMOPR010000157.1 GCA_027064485.1 Desulfurobacteriaceae bacterium
CCTTTCCATCGTTTTCTCCTTCCATTTAAAGAATTCCCTTTTCCTGCAAAATTCTCTTTACTTCTTCGTTACTTTCGGCATACTTTTTCAAAAGTTCTATAAACTCATGCTCATTTATTGTCTTAATTCCCAACTTTTGCGCTTTTGCCAATTTAGAACCGGGATTTTCACCAACAACGACAAAACTGGTTTTCCTCGTAACAGAATTCGTAGGATTCCCACCTAAAAGCTCAATCAAGTGCTGTGCTTCTTTACGCTTGAAATGCTCAAGCTCTCCAGTAAACACAACGTTTTGCCCTTCCAAAGGTTTGGGAAGTTGCTCTTCCATTTCCTCTTCTGGTGTCCTTTCAAATTTAAAGCCCGCTTTTTCAAGCTCTTTAATCATCTCCAAGTTTTGCTCTGCTTTAAAGAAATTCTTTATACTCGTCGCAGTTATAGGTCCAATACCGGGAATGGAAGCAAGTTCAGAAAAGGTTGCATTCATCAATTCTTCAAGGTTTTTAAACTTTTTAGCCAAAAGCTGGGCTGTTTTCTCGCCAACGTGCCTTATTCCTAAAGCCGTAATTTTCTTATAGAAAGGCGCTTCTTTAGATTTTTCTATCTGCGTAAGGAGGTTTTCTGCTTTTTTCAGCCCCCAACCGGGCAGTTTAATAAGCTCATTCTTATCAAGGTAGTAAATATCAGCTATTGACTTCACAAATCCTTTTTTGAGTAGAATGTTAGCCGTTGATTCACCCAACCCTTTTATGTCTAACACTTTACCCCAATAGATAAGGTGTTCTTTTAACTGGGCAGGACAGTTAATATTAGGACATCTTGGCACCGCTTCATCCAACTCTTTAACTATCGGTGCGCCACAAACGGGGCAGTGAGTAGGAACTTCAACCGGTTTTTCTTCTCCAGTTCTCCTCTCTTTCACCGGCGCAACAATGTAAGGTATCGTTTCACCTGCCCTTTCTACTATAACGTAGTCACCGATTCTTATATCTTTCTGCTTTATAAGGTCTGGGTTAAAAAGAGATGCCCTTGAAACTATAACTCCTCCAACCTCTACAGGCTCTAAAATGGCAACTGGCGTTAAAGCGCCAGTTCTTCCAACCTGCCACACAACATTTAAAAGTTTTGTAACAGCCTGTTTTGCTGGAAATTTGTAGGCAACTGCCCACCTTGGATGGTGTAACGTCTCACCTAACTTCTCCCAGGCACATATATCGTTAACTTTTACAACCATTCCATCGGCTTCAAAGTCCCAAGCTTCTCTCTCTTCTTGGGCTTTTAAAACGGTCTCTATTACCTCCTCTATATCTTTACAAACTTTCTGTATGGGAGGAGTCTTAAAACCACAGTCTGCCAGAATTTCCAAAGCCTGCTTTTGCGTTTTTATATCTTCACAAAGTTTGGCAGGTTCAGAGTAAAGAATTTGATACGTGTAACAGTCAAGTTTCCTTTTTGCCACTTCCGCCGGATTTTTCAGCCTCAACGTTCCTGCTGCAGCGTTTCTCGGATTCGCGAAGAGAGAAAGTCCCTGTTTTTCCCTTTCCTTATTCAGTTCTTCAAAAACGCTTTTAGGCATTATGATTTCACCGCGAACAGAAACTCTCTTTATGCCGTGTTTTGAAAAGTCAGCCCTCAAAGGTATTGATTTAATGGTCTTTACGTTCATGGTGATATCTTCACCTACTATACCGTCACCCCTTGTAACGCCCCTTACTAAAACGTCGTTCTCATAAACAAGCTCTATGCTGGCACCGTCAAATTTGGGCTCAACAACGTATTCCACTCTATCAACTCCCAAAAGCTGCTTAACTCTTCTATCCCACTCTCTCAAATCATCGGCAGAGTAGGTGTTTTCAAGGGAAGTCATTTCTGCAAGGTGTTTAACTTTTTCAAACTCTCCGGTAAAAGCTGGAGATATCCTTTGAGTTGGAGAATCGGGGGTAACAATTTCCGGATGTGCCCTTTCAAGCGCTTCAAGGGCGTGAAATAGCTTATCGTATTGATAGTCAGAAATTACCGGGTTAGCTTGAACGTAGTATTTATAGTCGTGATACCTTATCACTTCTCTTAAATCTTGCGCTATTTTAGAAGCTTCTTCTTTAGAAAGGCTTTTCCAGTAATTTTCATCTTTTCCTTCCACAAGCTCCAAAAGTTTATCGGTTAACTCTTGCAACTT
>JAMOPR010000158.1 GCA_027064485.1 Desulfurobacteriaceae bacterium
CAGCAAAGCTCTTTCCATAAACTCAAAGCACTCTACATTACAGTTATCTCTACTTTTACCGTAAGGACATCTAAAACAATCAGGTCCTTTCACCCTTATGTTGTCAATCATTATCTCCTTATACATCTCGCTGTATAGCCTTTCTCCGCATACCGATAAAGCTCCCAAAGTTTCTCCGTGATAACCGCTGTCCAAATACACAAACCTATTTTTTATCTTCCCTCTATTTTTGAAATAAGCGAAACTCATTTTCATTGCCACTTCTACAGCGCTGGAACCGTTGTCGGCAAAGAAAACTTTTGAAAGTGGCTTAGGAACTATTTTAAGTAGTCTTTCTACTAACTCTAAAGCAGGCTCATGAACAAAATTTGCAAATATAACGTGTTCCAACTTCTCAACCTGGCGTTTTAAAGCGTTATTTAACCTTTCGTTAGAATGTCCAAACAGGTTCACCCACCACGATGAAATAGCGTCAATATATCTGTTTCCCTTATCGTCGTAAAGATAAATACCTTTTCCTCTAACAATCTTTATAACAGGATACTTCTCGTGGTCTTTCATTTGAGTGCAAGGATGCCATATTGGATAACCCTTCATTGTCATCTCCCGCAAATTAGTTACTCAAAACTTTCTCATAAATTTTTAAGTGCTCTTCAATAAACTTATCCCTCCTAAAATCCTCAGCCCTTTCTCTCGCTTTATTTGACTTTTCCATCCAAAGAAATCTATCCTTAAGCAAAACAGTAACAGCTTCGGCAACTTCATCTACTTTTTCTTCACAAATTATTCCTCCATCTCCAATTACCTCAGGAGCAGAACCCGCATTTAAAGCAACTACCGGTAATCCGCAAGCCATTGCTTCGGCAAAGACAAGTCCAAAGGTTTCCGTTTTTGATGGAAGGAAAAATACCGAAGAATTCCTGTAGAATTCTGGTAACTTTTCTCTCTCTACATTACCCCAAAACTTAACTTTCAATCCCAAAGCCTTTGCGTAACCCTCTAATTCCTGCCTTTTTGGTCCGTCCCCTACCACATGGTAATTCACATCTACCTTCTTCTGAACAAGAGATATCACTTTAAATGCAAACTCAAGATTTTTTTCAGGAGCAAGCCTGGAAACCGTTATGATACTTTCACCGAAAACAGTATTTTTTTTGGAAAAAAAGTAGTCAGGTATTCCGGGATATATAACCGGATAGAAGCCATTTTTCCTTAAATAAGGATAATAAGTTTCTTTTTGATAACGGGAAACAAATACTATGATATCAGATTGCCTGCTTACAAATCCAACTAACATCTTAGCGACATTTCCGTTATCTACTTTAAAAGCGTATTGAGAAAGGTGAAGAGGATCTATGTGAATTGTTCCTATTACCTTCTTATTCAAATATTTAGAAACGATTAAAGCTATCATTCCTGCGGTAAAAGGTTCGTGATAGTGAATTAAATGTGGGTTATAATCCTTCAAAACTTTGATTAATTCCAAACTGGGCAAAATCATTTCGGCTTTATCGTAAAAAGGATAACTAATACTCGGAAGTCGTAAAACCTTAAAACCGTTTGCTGAATCATCGACAGACTGTCCCGTGACTACCAAAACATCATGCCCTCTTTCTACCAATCCGGAAACCAAGTCTATAACAACCTTACTTCCCCCTCCTATGTCTTTTCTAAAAGCATCAGTAAACATAGCTATTTTCATTTGTCTCGACCTCTAACTTTAGAAGCGAACAAATCTTCTTTCCTCCATCCTCCTCCTAAAGCTTTATAAAGCAACACTTCTTGCTTGAGGTAGTCTTTTTTCAAAGTTACCAAATTAAGCTGTGCCCTTTCATAATTACGTTCTGCACTAATTACGTTGAGATAATCAACTAAACCGTTCTCATATCTATTAAGAGTTGTGTTAAGAATACTATGATAGTTTTCAAGGAGTCTTTCTTGAACATCTATCTCTTTCTTTATAGATTGAAGTTTCAACAGAGCTTCATGAACTTCAGAAAATGCCCTTTTAACTGTTTGAACGTAATTAATAACTGCCTGCCTTTTCCTGGATTCTGCAACTTTTACGTTTGATTTAGTCCTTCCAAAGTCAAGAATAGGTCCACTGATTAAAGCTCCCACGTTCCAGAATTTTGCAGAGGATTGAACCAAATTGGAAAGTGTAGAACTTTCAAATCCGAGAGCTCCTGTGAGAGAAATACTCGGGAAGTAATTTGCTTTTGCCACCCCTATACTGTAGTTTGCGGCTTTAAGTTCCTCTTCTGCCTGAATAATGTCAGGTCTCCTGTTTAGTAGTTCAGAGGGTAAAAATGGTGGTATTTCTATCGGTTCAGGTAACTTAGAGCAGTTTATTTCTTTTTTCTCAAAGATTTCCTTAGGTTCTCTTCCAAGTAAAAGAGAGAGGGAGTTGTTTAAAACTTTCCTTGTTTCTATGAGCTTTTCAAGCGTAAGCTTTGTGTTGTTCAACTGGGACTTTTCCATTTCAACGGGCAGCACGTCAATAAGACCTATTTCATACTGCTTCTTTCTAAGGGATAAACTTTCTTCATGTTTTTTCACAAGGTCTTTCGTTATCTCTATTTGTCTGTTGACGGCACAGATGTCAAAGTAGAGGCTTGCTACGTCTGAGATTAGTTTCAGCTTTACTGCGTCGGCGTAAGCCTTTTGGGCAAGGAGGGAAGAAAGCTTTGCCCTCTTTTCATTCCTCAGTTTTCCCCATATGTCAACTTCATAGGAGAGAACACCTGAAATTTGGAAATCGTTATGAGCTTTACTGAAGGGATTAACCTCTTTACTCGTTTTAAACCTTGAAGGTTGGGCGTTGCCCTGGAGGAGAGGATAGAGGTTACTTCTTGCCAAACCGTAAAGGGCAGCAGCTTCGTTTATTCTTTCGTAGGCAAGAAGTAGGTTATCGTTATTCTTAAGGGCTTCTTCTATCAGCCTGTTTAGGTTTTCATCGCCGAACTGTTTCCACCAGTCGGTAGAAATTTCTTCCTTCTGTATAGACTTTTCAGTATTCTTTACGGAAGGTAGTGATACCTTTGGTCTTGAATACTCAGGAGCAAAAGAACAAGAGGTTATTAAAAAGGAAATTCCTAAAGTTATAACTACCTTTTTCATCTTACTCACCCTTCCTTACTGCCATTGTAATTTTCTTAATGAGGTAGTAGAAGACGGGAATTAGTAGAACTCCGACGGTTGTAGCAGCAAGCATTCCCCAAACAACTGTATGCCCTATAACGTGTCTGCTGTTTGCACCGGGACCAGTAGCAAAAACAAGGGGAAGCGAACCGGCAATAAATGCAAAGGATGTCATAACTATCGGTCTAAACCTTATTTTAGCTGCTTCAACAATTGCATCAAAGACTCTCTTCCCTTTTTGTTTGAGGATTTCTTCTGCAAACTCAACCATCAGAATTGCGTTCTTTGCCGTTAATCCGATTAACGTAATGAGACCAACTTTAGTGTAGACGTCGTTTTCCATTCTAAAGACGTAAAGGCCGAGGTAAGCACCTGCAGCAGCAATTGGCACAGTCATGAGGATAGAAATTGGAAGCGACCAGCTTTCGTAGAGTGCAACAAGAACCAAGTAAACAAATATCAGAGCAGCCCACAGCTCAATATTACCTTTCTTCTCAACCTGTTTTTCCTGGTAAGAACTACCACCATAAGCTATAGTATATCCCTCTGGAAGGACTTCTTTTGCTACTTCCTCTATAGCTTTAAGCGCCTGTCCCGAAGTGTATCCCGGTTTAGGCTGTCCGGTTATCTTTGCAGCAGGGAACATGTTAAACCTCTGAACAACAGGTGCTGTGGCAACCCTTTCTATTTTCTTAATGAGCGAGCTTACAGGAACTAAACTTCCGTTCTGGGACCTTACATAAACATATCTCAAATCGTTTATATCGTTGCGAAACTTTTCTTCAGACTGGACATTTACGTGGAAGACCTTTCCGTAAAGGTTAAAGTCGTTTACGTATCCCCTCCCGAAGGTAAGCTGAAGAACCCTGTAGGCATCAAAGATGTTTACACCTAATGCTTTAGCTTTATCCCTGTCAAGTTCTATCCTGTATTGAGGAGTGCTCACGTTTAAGGAGGTCCTAACGCTCATAAGCTCTTTTCTCTGGTTTGCCCTCTTTACTATTTCGTTGGCGTAATCTGCAAGCTTGTAGATTGGGTCTCCGGTTCTATCCTGAATGTAGATTTCAAAACCTCCCGTTATACTCATACCGGCAATAGGAGGGGGATTAACCGGAAGAATGAATGCATCTTTACTTTTCATAAATTGGAAGAACAACTGTTTAGCAAGGCTCATTGAGGATTGATTCGGCTCTTTCCTTTTATCCCAGTCTATCAGGTGGGCAAATGTAATTGCAGAATCAGTTTTATAGGTAAAAGCTCCAATGTCAAATCCCGCAAGAGCAAATTCATCCTTAATAAGTGGATGATTATCAAGGACCGGAATAACTTCTTTTTTAAGCACTTTTTCTGTTTCTTTCAAGGAAGAACCAGGCATTAGATATGTCAATATAAAAAGGGAACCTTTATCTTCCATGGGAACAAGCCCGGAAGGAAGTTTTTTCGGAATCACAACGGTTAAGAAAATTGCCAGTGCGTAAATTAGTAGAGCTACGGGCCAAAGTTTCAAAATACCCCTAACAGTCTTTACAAAAATGTCCCTTCCTTTTTCAAAGGTGCTTTGAAAAATCCTTACAGGAAGAATAGGTTTTCCTTCTTTTTCCTTCAGTATAACGGCACATAGAGCAGGCGTAAGAGTAAGGGCTACAAATCCTGAAAGTATAACGGAAATAGAAATGGCTGCTGCAAACTGCTTAAACATCTCACCTGTAAAGCCACCGCTGAAAGCGGGAGGGATGAAAACGGCTGCTAAAACTATGACAATAGCTATCAGGGCAGATGCAATTTCCTCCATTGCCTTTACTGTTGCCTCTTTTACCGATAGGCCGGTTTCCCTCATAACCCTCTCTACGTTCTCTATCACAACAATGGCATCGTCAACCACAAGGCCTATTGCCAGAACAAGAGCAAAGAGAGTTAGCAGGTTTACTGAAAAGCCAAGGACGTAAAGACCTGCAAAGGTTCCTACGAGCGAAACAGGAATTGCTAAAACGGGGATAATAGTTGCTCTGGCATGTCCGAGGAAGAGGTAGATGACGAAAACTACCAGTGCAATGGATATTAGGAGGGTGTATACTACCTCCTCTATGGAACGCTGAATATATTCTGTTGGGTCATAGATAAGGTGGTATTCAATGTCCTCTGGAAAGTTTTTTGATATTTCAGAGAGCTTTTCCTCCACTGCTTTTGCTACGTTTAAAGCATTTGCGCCAGGCGATAGGTAAATAATTACGGGAACACCAGGATTTCCGTTGAAAAATCCGTCTGCCTTATAGTCTTCTGCTTCAAGTGAAATTTTTGCAACATCTTTAAGTTTTAAACTTGAACCGTCAGGATTCGACCTAAGAATGATGTTTTCGAACTGTTTTACTTTTTGGAATCTGCTTTCGCCCTTTACAGTGTAGGTAAAAGTGTAGAGGCGTTTCGTTGGCTCTCCTGCAACTTGACCTACGGAGAACTCCTCGTTCTGGCTTACTATGGCGTTATAAACGTCAGTTGGAGTTAATCCATATTCTGCAAGTTTATCAGGCTTCAGCCAAACTCTAATAGAGTATTTCTTTTCACCGGGAATGAAGACGTCTCCAACGCCTTTTACCCTTTTTAAGTCATCAACTACGTTTATTGATACGTAGTTATACAAATCTATAACGTTCCGTTTGTTACCTTTGGAAGTAAATGCATAGACTCTTAAGATATCGGGATTCCTCTCCCTTACTTGAATTCCCAACCTTCTTACTTCTTCCGGCAGGCTTGAGAGTGCGAGCTGAACCCTATTGTTAACGTCAACTTTAGCCACGTCAGGGTCTGTTCCAACGTCAAAGAAGATACTTATAAAGGCAGAACCGTCTGATGACGAAGAAGACATATAAACCATGTTCTTGACGCCGTTTATTGCCTCTTCAAGGGGAGCTACAACCGTTTTCGCAACGGTTTCCGCATCTGCTCCGGGATAGTTTGCCATTACGATAACTTGCGGCATAGTTAGGGCGGGATACTCCTTTACCGGCAGAACTCTTAAGGCAAGTGCTCCAACCAGAACAATGATTATTGCAATAACGCTTGCAAACTTTGGCCTGTTTATGAAGAACTTTGATATGTTCATCTTTCACCCCTACCGTTGATAACTTCTCCAATTTTGACTGGTATACCAGGTTTTATCTTGAAAAAGTTATCTACCACAACAAGTTCTCCGGGTTTTAAACCCCTCTCAACGACGAAGTAATCTCCGGAAGTCTCTCCTACTTTTATTATTTTGGGAACAGCTCTACCATTTTGGACTACGTAAACCATTGAACCCCTTGGAGTTTGAAGGACAGCTTTTTGAGGAACTACGATAACGTTCCTGCGGTAAAGTCCGGATATCTCTACCCTTCCAAACTGGCCCGGCATTAACACTCTACTTGGATTTGGAAAGACTGCTCTTGCTTTAACAGTAGAAGTGTTGGGGTTGACTTTTACGTCTAAGAAGTGGACTTTTCCCTCTAAGTTGTAGGGAACGTTGTTTACTATCAATTTCGCCTTTAGCTTCTTTTCCTCCTCTCCCCACTTTCCTTTCAATAGGTTGTATTTGCTTTTAAAGACATCAACGTCAGGAATGGAAAATTCAACGTAAATGGGGTCTACAGATGTAATAGTTACGAGGGGCGTTCCCGGTGTAACCAGGTTGCCGACATCTATCTGCTTTAATCCTGTATATCCTGAAATAGTTGCTCTAACTTTGGTGTAACCAAGGTTTATTGCAGCTTGTTTTAAGGCGGCTTTTGCTGCAAGAACTTGTGCTTTAGCCATTTCGTAAGCGTATTTTGCTGCATCTCGCTCCTGCTCGCTTATTGCTTTTGCTTTGAACGACTTTTCAGCTCTTTTCCAATCTCTTTTCGCTTTTTCAAGTTGGGCTTGAGCGTGGAGTAAATTTGCCTTTGCTTTTTCGTAAGCTGCCTCGTATGGGTCTGGTTCTATTAAATAGAGAAGCTGCCCTTTCTTTACATAATCGCCCTCCTTAAAGAATTTCTTTTCAAGGAATCCGGTTACGCGAGCTACCACTGTTACCTGCTCGGGACTTTTCAATCTTGCAGGATAGATTAGGGTTACTGGCAGTTTATCTATTTGTTCAACTTTATAAACATCCACTTCGGGAGGTGGCATTTGAGGAGAGGCTTGTCCGTAAGCTTTCAAAAATCCAAATTGAAAGACAAGAATTAAGAAAGCAAATAGGAACTTGAAACGTTTCATCTTTTTTCCTCCTCTTTTATTCCTTTAAGAAACACTCCAACAAAAGTATTTACGGCATCTTTTATTTCTTTTTCTGAAAGCTCCTTCTTGAGGAAAATTTCATTTGCTTGAAAAAATCCAAACAACTCACAATGAAAACCTCTTATTGCAAGCTTTAAGTTTAGGTTTTCTTTTAGCCGTATCTGCTCCTCTTTTTCCAAAATTCCTAAAAGCACCGAATCGAGTTCGTTGAAAAAACTGTCGTAAATAACAGTTATTTCGTTCGGATAACTCGTAATCTCAGAAAGAAGAATTTTTATAAACCTCTTCTTTTCCCTCAAAGTTATATAAATTCGTTCTGCAACATATTTTAATGTTTCTTCAAGACTCTTTTTGGCTTTTCCTGAAGCGATTTTTTTTAAATCGGGCAGAATTGAATAACTCTTAATAACTGCTTCAAAAATATCTGCCTTTGTTTTAAAGTATCTAAAAAGAGTAACTTCCGAAATTCCAGCATTTTCAGCAATTTCTCTGGTTTTAGTTCCAAGATACCCCTTCTCTGAAAAACACTTATAAGCTGCCTCGATAATTTTCTCCCTCGTTCCCAATTTACCTCCTTATGTAAGTAAGTGCTTAATAACATAAGTTTTTTGACAAAAAAGTCAAGTCCCTTGTTTTATTTGTAAATAGGATTTAAATTGCTAACAAAGGAAAATAAACTCAAACTTAACCAAGGAGGTTATCATGCAGTTAAAAGAAATCGTTGACAAACTTCAATCTTTCACATCTGAAAAAATTGAAGAGCTCATCAAAGAACTTGAGGAAAAAGGCAAAGTTACCAAAGAAGAAGGAGAGGAACTTTTAAAAAGATTCAGAGAAAAACTTGAAACCCAAAAAGAGGAAATCCAGAACGAAATCAACAGTATTTTAGACCAAACAAACTCTATGATTAAAGAAAACATCGAGGAACTCAAAAAAGAACTTGAAGCAATCAAGAAAGAATTGAAGAAGGAAATTAAAGCCCTTGAGGAGGAGATTCTCAAACAGAAGGAGAAATAAACAAATACTAAACACAACTTAAACATTAGGAGGAACGTTCAGCGAGAGTTCCTCCTGTAATACTTTTACCGATTTTTACCGCCATTTCCTACAGGATTATCTAATACGTTACTTTAGTAGCTCAGTAACTCAGAAAAATCCCATTTTTGGTAAACTTCAGCCTATAAATCAAAACAGGAAGAAGCATGAAAGATAAGGTATTGTTCAAGCTTTTTCTCTTTCCGTTAGTTGTGTCTGTTTTAATAATAATTCCTCTTTTGCTCATTCCCGAACCACACGCAAAAGTTGAAAAGACTCCTTTGGGCAAAAGGGTTGATTTAAACAAAGTAAGATTTCTGCCGGGAAAATACGGCGGCACTCTTTACACTGCCACATCGTCAGACCCAAAAACTTTCAATTTAGTTTTAGCACACGAAACGTCTTCAACAGATGCCGTAGGAGAGTTGTTTGAAGGACTAACAGAGGTTGACGTCAAAACGCTAAAACCTGCTGGAGCGTTGGCAACAAGTTGGGAATTTAAGGATGGGGGGAGGAGGTGGATTTTCCACCTAAGGAAAGGAGTCAAATGGTTTGATGGGAAAGAATTTACGGCAGACGATGTAATATTTACATACAATGACATTTACTTTAATCCCAAAATCCCCAACTCCACCCGCGACACCTTCCTCATCAATGGCAAACTTCCCAAATTCAAAAAAATAGACAAATACACTGTAGAAATAGACCTACCTCAGCCTTTCGCACCGCTACTTTATTCTCTATCTGCCCCTATATTTCCCAAACACGTTCTTGAAAAAGCAGTAAAAAGCGGAAAGTTTATGGAAACCTGGACCGTTTCAACCCCTCCAGAAGAACTCATCGGAACGGGACCTTACAAATTAGTCAAATACGTTCCCGGACAGTATTTAGTTTATGAAAGAAATCCCTATTACTGGAAAAAAGATGAAAAAGGTAAAAATCTTCCTTACATAAAAAAGAAAGTCACTTTCATCCTACCGGACAAAAACACCCAGCTTTTAAAATTCAAAGCGAGAGAAATAGACTTTTATGGAATGCGAGGAGATGATTATCCTGCACTGGCAAAAGGGCAAAAGGAAGGAAATTACACAATTTACAACTTGGGAGCCTCACTAACCGCAGATTTCTTGTGTTTCAACGAAAAGAAAGGAGCAATACCAGACTGGAAATGGAAACTATTTACAAACAGAAAATTCCGCTGGGCTATATCCCACGCAATAGATAGAAAAGGAATTGTTCTAACAGTTTACAACGGACTTGGAATTCCCGTTTACGCCCCTGTAACGCCTGCAAACAAGCTCTACTGGAGCCCTGACTACCCGAAGTTTCCCTACAACCTAAAAAAGGCAAAAAAGCTCTTAGCAGAAATAGGTTTAAAGGATAGGAACGGAGACGGCTGGCTGGAAACGCCCGATGGACACAAAGTAGAATTTAATCTACTAACCAATTCAAATAACCCTGCAAGAGTAGAAATTGGAGCAATAATAAAAAATGACCTAAAAAAATTAGGAATAGATGTCCACTTTCAACCTTTAGACTTTAACAATTTGGTAGAAAAGCTATTAAACACTCACGATTTTGATGCCGTAATAATTGGACTAACCGGTTCGATAGACCCCAATAGTGGCAGAAATGTATGGATGAGCAGTGGACAACTCCACTTGTGGAATCCTAATCAGAAAAGACCAGCTACTAAATGGGAAGCCGAAGTTGACAAATTGTTTAATGAAGGTGCAGAAACGTTAGATTTTGAAAAGAGGATAAAAATTTACAAAAAAGCTTACAGCATAATAGCTTACGAACAGCCACTAATTTACATAGCTGCACCTATGGTTTTAGAAGCTGCAAGGAATAGAGTAAGAAACTTCTTCCCAACCATTTGGGGTGTTTACAAACCTGAAAGGATGTTTATTGAAAGCAAATGAAAAGGCACGAACTTTTTATGTTCTTTTTGTGCTCGGTTGCGCTAATTCCGATATTTCCAGAAAAGTTCATTCCATTTATACTAATCTTTACCCTCATTACCGGCACACTTTACTTTTATAGATTTCAATCAGCCAAAGAACTGTTTTTAGGAGGACTAATAGCGTTTATTCTACCTTTCACAGTCAAACATTTTGAAAAGGAAAAAGAAATTGTCATCTGGATAAAAGATTACGGTGACAACTATCACGTAGCTATAACTTCAAAACACAGATACATACCTCTAAAAAATCAAGATGTAAACGTCGGAGACATTGTTTCAGGGAAAAAATTCCTTCCAAACGAATCGTTAAAAGCAGAAATATTAAGATTAAGAAAAGAACTTTATGAAAATGGAGAGAAGAAAATAGACTTTCCTATATCGGCAGTTTGCGGTGCAATTACATTAGGCATAAGGTATGAAATACCGGCTTCAATTAAAAGTTATATGGCTTTAAACGGAACTTATCACTTACTTGCAATATCTGGACTCCACATTGGGATAATTTTAAGCGCTGCTGCTTTTATCCTAAAACTTCTAAAAACAAGAAAACCTTGGAGTAAAGCAGCAATTTTGATACTACCGCTACTACCGCTCACAGGATTCTCACCTTCGGTAGTAAGGTCCTACATCTTCCTATCTTTACTTTCTATAGGAATGGAAAACTACCGAAAAGTTTCACCTCTATACCTATTAGGCGTTGCTATGTTAATTACTATTCTATTGAACAAATTTAACCTATCGGCAGTTCTATCTTTTTTGGCAGTTTTAGGAATAATTACAACGCTAACAGAAAACGAAAATCGCATTCTGAAAACAGTAAAAGTTTCTTTAGCCCCGATGCTTTTTACTCTACCTGTTATACTCTATCAATTTGGAACGGTAAATGTCACTTCTTTTCTAACTTCAATAGTTGCAGAATTTCTATTCACACCTTTTCTCATAGCAACTTTTATTTCAAATCTGACAGGATGGCATTTTGATTTTCTAAATCAACTAACAGAGTTTTTGGGTTTTACCTTTTTAAAATTAGAACAAATCCTGCTTTT
>JAMOPR010000159.1 GCA_027064485.1 Desulfurobacteriaceae bacterium
GTTTCTGATTTTTGCGATTGCACAGTAAAGAGCTGATAGCGCGAAAAATAAGGGGTATAGAAGGGCGTAAGCGCCTTCTTTTTT
This sequence comes from Desulfurobacteriaceae bacterium, assembly GCA_027064485.1. Classification (GTDB taxonomy): domain Bacteria; phylum Aquificota; class Aquificia; order Desulfurobacteriales; family Desulfurobacteriaceae; genus Desulfurobacterium_B. The sequence goes on from JAMOPR010000159.1 coordinate 85, forward strand.
AGCTACTTTTTTCCTTAGCGTTTCTGCGTTCAATCACCTTCTCCTATGGCTGTAAGAATCTTTTCTAATACGTTTTTCTGTTTAAGGTAGTTTTTGTGGATTTTTTCTGCAAGGTTTTTTCTTTCTACTTCGTTTGACAGTAGTTTTTTTAACGTTCCCGATATTTGGGATGCTTCTATTTTAGGTATTTGGAGTGTTTCTACGACGTCTTCAAAGGATTCAACGTGCATTCCTACTATTACAGGTTTTTCCCAGGCTACTGCTTCCACAGGGTTGTGTCCTCCAATTCCTTTTACGAAGCTTCCGCCTATAACTGCTACGTCGCAGTAAGCGTAAAGGGAGGAGAGTTCACCTATGGTGTCTATTACGTAAAATTCTACATTTTCTTCGACTGTTTTTGTTTGACTGCGGAGGGCGGTTTTAGAGGGAGGGGTGGGGATTTTTCTGTTGACGTGCCTTGGGGCTATTATGGTTAGTAGATTTATACCTTTAGATTTGAGATAGTAATGGGTTTGGACGGCTAATTCCTCTTCACCTTCGTGCGTGCTTCCCCAGAGGATGATTTTCCTGTTTCCTTTTACTGTTAGGGGAACTTTAGGTGGGAGTGTGAGGGCAAACTTTAGGTTTCCTACTACTTTTACTTTTTTAAAGCCTAACCCTTTGGCTTTTTCTGCATCGCTTTCGCTTTTTGCCAAAAATACAGCGTTTGAAAGGAGTGGGGATATGAAGGATTTAAACTTCTGTAAGCGTTTGAAAGTTTTTTCAGATATTTTGCCGCTTACGAAGTATACGGGGATGTTAAGGTCTTTTGCCGATTTTAGGAGGGAAAGCCATATTTCTGTTTCAAATATGAGGATTTTTTTGAATTTTCCTTTTTTTAAAAAGGATTTTGTAAGTGGGTAGAAATCGAGCGGAATTATCCTTGATGGAATATCTGGAAAGAGTTTTTGGGCTCTTGAGAGTCCGTAGTCTGTGAAGGTGGTTATGGTTATGTTGTTTTTGAGCTTTTCTATGAGCGGTTTGCAGGTGTTGATTTCACCGATGCTGGCGGCGTGAAGGAGAATTTTACCTGTGGCTTCTGGAGGAATAAAAGAGGAGAGGCGATTTTTTAGGAATATGTTTCCTCTTTTTCTGCTTTTAAGCTTTATTACCGGGAAAAAAGGTATGGATAGCAATATTAGCAGGTTGTAGAGCCAGAACACTACTTTATCCCTATGAGTTTATGGATTTGGGGAATTATACGAATGTTTGTTTTGTTTATGAATTCCCTATCAGATAGAATCATTTTAATGACTTTTTTAACGGTTTCTGAGTAGTTTTCTTTTGGGGTTTCTATGGGCTGGATAACCGGTGTGTGGGAGGGGAGCGGTTTTGCTTTTAGGATTAAGTCTTTTGCAAATTTAAAATCTTCATCTGTTAAGACGCCAATTTTTAGTTCCGAATTTTTGTAAAACTTTAGAAGGTTGAGTGCGTTTTCTACTGGAAATTTTTCCTTCATAGAAGGGGGTTTGGGGGATACCACTAACTTTAGTTTTTCCTGCGGTAAGTCGTTTCTAAATATTGCTCCGCAGGTTTCTACTATTATTTCCTTTATATTTTTCTGCTTTTTGAGTTCTTCTATTAGGACGTTAATCTTTTCTTCTTCTAAGGGTTCGCCTCCTGTTATTATGACTGTTGGAAGATTTTGTTTTTGGGCTTCCTTTATTAGGTGGGATATGGGGATTTTTTTAGGACTGTTCCAAGAGTAAGAAGTATCGCACAATTTACACCTAATAGAGCATTTTCCTGTTCGTATGAAGAAAGCTGGTTTCCCTACGTTTAAGCCTTCTCCCTGTATTGATACGAACGTTTCTGTTAGCGAAATCATCAGTAATCTATTCCTTTCCTCGCTTTAATGTTTTTGTAGTAGGGATGTTTTATTAACTCAAAGTAGGTTACGTAGTCTGCTAACTTTATAAATTCAGCGGGAGCGTGTCTACCTGTGAGGACTAATTCTAATTTTTTAGGTTTGTTCTTTATAAAGTTAACAACATCTTCTATTTTTAAGAGTTTGAGGTGAACGGCAACGTTTACTTCGTCTAAAACCATCAGATTGAATTGGGGGGCTAAGTCTACTGCTAATTTCAGCCCTTTTTCTGCTAACGTTCTGTCTTCTTCTGTAGGGTTAAAGTCATAGTTTTCCCTTCCTGTTTGAATAAACGTTATTTGCGGGAAATTTTTGAGAGCGAATAACTCTCCTGTTGGTTTTCCTTTTATGAACTGAATAAAACAACATTTTAGCCCGTTGCCGGCTGCCCTTACTGTTAAACCTAAAGCAGCAGTTGTTTTTCCCTTGCCGTTACCGGTGTAAACGTGGATGAAACCTTTAAACAAGGTATTTCTCCGCCACTTTTTTTGCTAATTCTTTTGCTTCTTTATCTATCTTTGTAACCTCTTCGATGGAAGAGGGTGGTGGAGCGTTAAATCTGCTCAGGGTTTCTTCTATTATGGCAGGTATGTGGATGAATTTGATTTTTCTGTTTAGGAAGAGTTCTACGGCTATTTCATCTGCTGCGTTGAGGACTATTGGGTAGGGATATCCTGCCTTTAGAGATTCGTAGGCTAATTTAAGGCATGGGAATTTTTTTGTGTTCGGTTCTTCAAATTCTAAGTTTAAACCATATAAGTTAAGGTTTAGTTCTGGGAAAGGAAGAGGAAGCCTTTCGGGATAAGAGAGGGCGTAGGCGATGGGGATTTTCATGTCTGCCGTTCCCATCTGTGCGATGATGGAGTTATCTATAAACTTAACTAACGAATGGACTATGCTTTGAGGATGGATTACCGTTTTAATTTTTTCCGGTGAAAGTTCAAATAACCAGAAAGCTTCTATGACTTCAAGCCCTTTGTTCATTAAAGTTGCTGAGTCTATCGTTACTTTTTTGCCCATGCTCCAGTTGGGGTGATTTAGAGCTTCTTCTACCGTTACTGACTCTAAGTTTTCTCTGTTTCTGAAAGGTCCTCCGGAGGCTGTTAAGATTATTTCTTTAACGTTTTCTTTTCTTTCACCCTGAAGACACTGGAAAATGGCAGAATGTTCGCTGTCAACGGGAATTATCTCTTTTGCCCTTTCTTTTATGAATTTGCCAGCGCAGACTAAGGATTCTTTGTTGGCAAGGGCTATCCTTGCACCTTTACAGGCACACCAGTAGGTTGGCATTATTCCTGCTGAACCGGTTATTGCAGAGACTGCAATGTCAAAATCTATGTCCTCTATGAGTTTTTTTATTCCTTTAAGTCCTTCGTATGTTTTAACGTTTTCTGGTTTTGAAGAGAAATTACTGTAGAGGGCTATTGCTTCTGGAGAAAACTTTTCTGTTTGTTGTAACAGTTTTCTTTCGTTTTTCCCTGCTACAAGTCCTACAACTTTAAACTTTTTGGGAAATTGCTCTATAACTTTTAGTGTGTTTTCTCCTATAGAGCCTGTAGAGCCTAATATAAGAACTCTTTTCATCTTAAATCCGCGCTATCAATTCTTCTACTGAGGTTATCTTTTCCTGTTTCCCTGTTTCTAATTCTTTTAGGGAGTAAAATCCTTCTTCTAACTCTCTATCGCCGATTATTATTGCGTATTTTGCTCTCTCTCTGTCTGCTGCTTTCATTTGGGATTTAAAGCTTCCCTGTCTGTGGTCTATTTGGGTTTTTATGCCTTTCTGGCGCAGGAGCGTTAAGAGTTTTAAGCCTTCTTTGTAGGCTTCCTCACCGCCTGTTACTATAAATAAGCCTTCTCTTTTTTGTTCTTCGTCAGGGATTAAAAGCATAACTCTATCTATGCCCATTGCAAATCCAAGAGCTGGTGTTGGAGGACCTTTTAATTCCTCTATCAGTTTGTCGTAGCGTCCGCCCGCTAAGATGGTGCTTTGTGCGCCTAACTGGGTTGATTTAAATTCAAATACCGTTTTTGTGTAGTAGTCGAGACCGCGCACTAAGTGGGGATTTTCTTTGAAAGGAACGTTCAGCAGAGATAAGTAATTTTTAACTTTCTCAAAATGTTTTTTACATTCTTTGCAGAGGAAATTGGTTATTATAGGTGCGTTTTTGACTATTTTCTGGCAGTTTTCGTTTTTACAGTCTAAAACTCTTAAAGGATTTCTTTTGAACCTTTCTTTGCAGTCCTGACATAATTCCTCTTCGTAGCTTTGGAGGTATTCTATAAGCGCTTTTCTGTATAAGGGGCGACAGCTTTCGCAACCGATGGAGTTTAATTCTAACGTTGCATCTATCTTTAGTTTGTTAAGTATATCCTGTGCTGTTTTTATGAGTTCTGCGTCAGCACCGGGGCTTGATAAACCGAACACTTCGCATCCAGCCTGGAAAAACTGCCTTTTCCTTCCGGCTTGGGGTCTTTCGAATCGGAACATTGGTCCTACGTAGAACCATTTTGTAAAAGGTTCTTTGGCGTATATTCCGTGCTGAACGTATGCCCTTGCTGCTGATGCTGTTCCTTCTGGGCGGAGTGCAATTGTTCTTCCTCCCTTGTCTTCAAATATATACATTTCTTTTTGAACTATATCGGTAGTTTCTCCGACGCTGCGAGAAAAGAGTCTTGCTTCTTCAAAGATAGGAAGTATAACTTCTTTAAATCCCGCAGTTTCAACCGTTTTTTTGAAAGTATCTACTACTCTTTCAAATTTTTCACTTTCCGGCGGTATTAAATCTTCAACACCTCTTATTGTTCTGAATTCCATTGTTCCTCCTAATCTTTAGAAAAGAGCTGTTGGGCAAGCTGAGTTATAGGAAGGTTGGGGTAATCGCCTTTTAAAGCATCTAAGGCGTCTTTGGCTTCCTGGTGGTTTCCTTTTATGAGTCCGATTATCTCTCTGTATTCTAAAGCTTCTGGGTAGGTCCAATCTTTATCTCTTTTAATCGAATCTAACAGGGATTCGGCTTTATTTATTTGTTTTTTGTTTAATGCGTTTGCTGCTAATGAAGTTGTTGCAGGAGAAGATATTAGGAAATTTTCAGAATTCCTACTTTTTTCTAAAAGTAGAGTTTTGTTTTCCAACTTTCCTGCTAAAAATGCTGCAATTTTTGAAGAAGGAGCACTTGGAAATTTGGAGACAGCAATATTGAAGTATTTTATTGCTTCTTTTTTTCTTCCATTTCTTAAGTAAAATAAACCTTTATCTACTATGAGAGTGGCTTGTTTTTCTACGCTTATTTCGTGCCATTTGTATATCCCCCAGCTACTTAAGCTTACCAATAAAATGGCGGTTGTGAGGGCTAACTTTTTCCAGTGTTTTGTTATTAGGTTGTAAAGTTTGTAGATATCAAAAACCAACTGTTCGGCTTGAGGGGTGTCTATTTTTTCCGGAACGTGTATTGGAGGTTCCTCTTTTTTCTTTTTTTGGTATGCTCTGTAAGGTGGTTTTTTCAACGAATACCTCCTATAATATTTTTCTGGATAATGAATTTTAGCAGTTTGTTCTTGAGGGAAGGAGTTTGGATACGCAGCTGGAAGAGGAAATAAAGAAAGAAGTGGTTAGGGTAAAAAATATATGGTTAGTTATTCTTATACTTGTTTTTTTGACAGTGCTTACGGTTGTTTCAGTATTTTCAATAAATTTGGTCTTTAAAAAAGAATTAGAAAGCACTATTTATTACACCGTTGTTGAACAGAATAAAAAGCGTCTAAAAGATTTAGTTGATACGACTATACTGTCTTTCGTTAATAAAGAAAGTTCTTTAAAGGAGGATTTAAAAAATCAAGTAAGAGAAGAGGTTTTAAACGCTTATAGAATAGCTTGGGGAATTTATAAGGAGTGTAAGAAACATAGGTATAGTGATAGAAGAACTAAAAAGTTGATAATCCAGACTTTAAGGAACTATCGTTTTTTTGATGGAAAGGGTTACATTTTTATCGATTCGGTTAAAGGTCCTGTCGTTTTAAATCCTTTCTTTCCTCAGATAGAAGGAAAGAGTTTATGGAATTGGAAAGACGCTCACGGTAAGTTTGTTCATAGAGAGTTTGAGAACATTGTTCTCTATTCGCCCAATCACGAGGGTTTTGTAACTTATTATTGGTATTTGCCCGGTTCTAAAAAGGTTGATGAAAAGATAGCTTTTGTTAAGCTGTTTGAACCTTATAATTGGATTATTGGAGGGGGATTTTATCTTTCTGATTATAGGAACTATGTTAAGGAACTTCTTCTAAAGGAGGGTCGTTTAAGTAGTGTTTTTGTAGTTGATTGTTCTATTCCTGGAAGGGCTGCGTCTTCTAAGTTTTGGAAGGTTATAAATTGTTTTAAGGCGGAAAAATACAAGGAGGGAATTTTTATAACAGATGCTGATAATATTTATTACGTTAAGTATTTTCCCAGGTGGAAATGGTTTGTAGGGAGTTATGTAAGTAAGGATACTTTAGTCCAGGAAGTTTCTGTTTTAAAGGCGGATATTTTCCCCAAGATAAATTCTTTGTTGATTTTCAGTTCTGTTATTGTATTGATTGTTTTTGGAAGTTCTATATTGGGGCTTGGTTACCTTTTTGCTGAGCTTTATAGAGCGTTGAGGAAAATTTCAGAAACGAACATAAAACTTGAAAGTCTTTCAAGGGAAATGTATGTGCGGGCTTATACGGATGATTTGACTGGTTTGCCAAATAGAAAGAAGTTACTTGAAGATGTTATGTCTAAGGAATGTTCTGAAAAAGTATTTTTTGCTTTGGTTAATATAAGGAACTTTAGAGAAATTAATGATTTATTCGGATTAACAGAAGGGGATGGAATATTAAAGAAGTTTGCTGCAACTTTGGAAGCTGTTGTAAAGGAAATAGACTCTTCAATGAAGGTTTATAGAGTTAGAGGGGACAAGTTTGGTGTTTTGAAGTGTGGTTCTGAAGTGAGTGAGGAGGATTTTATTTCTGCGATTAAGGAGCTCATAAGAAGACTTGAGGAGAATGAGTTTGAAGTTGGAGAAGTTAAATTCAAGTTGGATGTGGTTGCCGGTATATCCAAGAACAGGGATAACCTGATAATAGAGTCGGAGATAGCGGAGCAGGAGGCTAAAAAACTAAATATGGATATTTACGTTTTTGATGGTGGACTTGAAGAAGTGTTTAAAGAATTGCATAGAAATATAGTTATTGCTACTGAATTAAAGGAAGCCATAGCTGAGGATAGGATAATCCCTGTTTTTCAGCCCATAGTGGATTTGCATTCCGGTAATGTTGAGAAATATGAAGTGTTGATGAGAATAAGAGATAAAGAGGGGAACTTTATTTCTCCGGGAGATTTTCTCCCTGTTGCTAAGAAAATTTCTCTTTACAGTAAACTTTCAAGAAGATTAATAGAAAAGGCTATAGACGTAGTGAAAAGGAGAGGAATTAAGGTTTCTATAAATATTTCTTCGGAGGATTTAGCTTCTCCTGAGAATAGAAAGTGGTTGTTAGAAATTATTGAGGATAGAGAGGTTGCTGAAAAGGTTTGCTTTGAAATAGTGGAAACGGAAGCTTTCAGCGATTTGGATGTTCTTAAGAATTTTTATTCGGAAATAAAAGAGAGGGGTTCTGAGCTTGCGATTGACGATTTTGGAAGTGGATACTCTAACTATGAGTATATTTCTATTATTAAACCTGATTACATTAAGGTTGATGGCAGTTTAGTTTCTAAAGTTTTGGAATCGGAAGCTGTAGAAATACTTGTTAAACACATTATTGGACTTGCTAAGGATTTGAAGGTTAAAACAGTTGCCGAGTTTATATCCTCTGAGGAGCTTTACAATAAAGCTATTGAATTGGGTTTTGATTACGGACAGGGATTCTATTTGGGTAAACCGGTAACCGAAGATGAACTTTAGGAGGAAAGTGTAGTAAAAGTAATTCTGCCGCATCTTTCCAGAGTGTGAAGGTTGTATCCTCCTTCAAGAGAGAAAATTACTGGAACGTTTAAGTTGTTGGCAATTTCAATTATTGAATTAACTATTAGTTCAATGCCTTTATCTGTTACTTCAAGGTCTGTTAAAGGGTCATCTTTATGGATATCGTAACCTGCTGAAACTAAGATTAATTCAGGTTGGAATTGTTCTACCTTTTGGGGGAGCAGTTCTGTATAGATTTTGATGTATTCGCAATCACCGCTGCCTGCGCTCAAGGGGACGTTGAAGACGTTTTTTTTGTTTTCTTTAGTGCTTCCTGTCCCGGGATAAAAGGGATACTGGTGGGTAGAAAAATAGAAAATAGAAGAGATATTTTGGAGTATATCTTGAGTTCCATTGCCGTGGTGAGCGTCAAAGTCAACTATGAATACTTTTTGGAATCCGAGGGATAGGGCTTTCACTGCTCCAACAGCAACGTTGTTAAAGATGCAAAACCCCATTGCTCTATCTTTGGTTGCGTGGTGACCGGGAGGGCGGACGGCACAGAAAATTTTTTTGTATTTTCCTTCTTTTGCCAATTCTACTGCTTTTTCTACTGCTCCCGCTGCCATGATTGCAGCGTCGAAAGTGAAGCTGTTATAGTAAGTATCTGGGTCAAAAAAACCAGGAACATTTTCTCTGCAGGAAATTCTTACATCTTCTATGTAATTTTCTGAATGAACGGCAGTTAAAATTTCGTAGCTGACCGGCTTTGGCTTTAAAAGGTCAATGTCAAATTCTGGAAGGGACTTAAGAAAATATTTTAGCCTTAACGCGTTTTCTGGGTGGGTAGGCAGGTCGTGTTTTAGGTATATTTCGTCAAAAATCACTGCCGGTTTCACTTTAGCTTCCTTACCATTTCAAATTCGGCTTTTCTGTTTTCTATATCGACGTTTAATAGTTTTACTAAAACTCTATCGCCTATTCTGAAGACTGTTCCGCTTTTTTCTCCAACAAGACAGTATTGTTTTGGAACACATATGTAGTAGTCGTTTTTGAGGTTTGTAACGTGAACGAATCCCGGAATAACCTGTTCTATTGTTTCGATGTAGAGCCCTTGTTCTGTTACGCCGGTGATGATTGCTTCAAATACTTCACCTATGTGGTTGGCTGCGAACTGGAGTTTTTTCAGCTCTATTACGTCTCTTTCGGCTTCGTCTGCGTTGATGGAGCGTTCAGTAACGTGTTTGCAGATTATTTCCAACTTTTCTTCCCATGCTGGAATGCTTTCTGGGGTGAATTCCCCTTTTAAAGCCATTTTTACGAGTCTATGGAGTTGGAGGTCGGCGTATCTTCTTATGGGAGAGGTAAAGTGAGTATAGTGGGTTGAGGCAAGCCCAAAATGTCCGATGTTGTCCGGTGAGTATTTCGCTCTTGCCATGGTTCTGAGCATTAAGTAGTTGACTAATTTTTCTTCAGGTTTTCCTTCTACTTGTTCGAGAATTTTTTGAAGGAGTTTGGGTTGGATATCGTTTTTGACCGCCGGCACTCTTATCCCTAAACTTCGAACGAAGTTGAGGAATTCCTGAAGCTTTTCTCTATCGGGAGATTCGTGGACTCTATATATGCTGGGGTAGTCTGTCCAGAACATGTATTCTGCAACTGTTTCGTTTGCAACTATCATGAATTCTTCTATTATTCTGTGACTCCAGAGCCTTTCTGCCTTGTAGATGTCAACAGGTTCGCCCTCTGCATTGAGGACTACAACGGGTTCGGGTAGGTCAAAGTCTAAAGAGCCTCTTTTGTATCTTTTTTTGTAGAGTGTTTGGGCTAATTCATACATGTGCTTTAAAGGTTCTACTACATGAGGAAATTGCTTTTGAGCTTCCTCGTCACCGTCAATTATCTTTTGGGCTATTGTATAGGTGAGGCGTGCCTTGCTGTGGATGACGCTTTCGTAGATTTTATAGTCTATTACGATGCCTTTTTTGTTGATTTCCATTTCGCAGGTAAAGGTTAGCCTGTCAACGCCCGGGTTGAGTGAGCATATGCCGTTTGAAAGCTTTTCTGGAAGCATCGGGATGCATCTGTCGGGGAAGTAAACGCTTGTGCCTCTTTTGTAAGCTTCTAAGTCTAAGGCACTACCAGGTTTTACGTAGTGGGATACGTCTGCGATGTGAACGAAGAGTTTGTAGTTACCGTTTGGTAGTTTTTCTATTGCCACTGCATCGTCAAAGTCTTTGGCGGTTTCGCCGTCTATTGTAAAGCAAAGTTGGTTTCGTAGGTCAATTCTGTTTTTGATATCTTTTTCGGTGACTTTGTCGGGGATTTTTTCTGCCTCTTCTAAAACTTCCGGCGGGAATTCTACTGGTAGGTCAAACTTTCTTATAACCAATTCTATGTCTAATTTTGCACCTTTTTTACCTAAATTTTCTATTACTTTGCCAACAGGACCTCTTGTTTCGGAGGGGTATGAGACGATTTCTACTACTACGTAGTCGCCGTCTTCTACTTTTTTACAGTCTTCGTGAGTTAGAATAATGTCGTATCGGATTCGTTTGTCTTCAGGAATGACGAAACAGTGTTTTTTACTCTTTTCTACTTTTCCGACAACTTTTTTGACGGCTCTTTCTATGATTGAGACGATTTTTCCTTCTTTTTTGCCGTCCTTACCCTCTTTTACTATTTCAACGGCAACGATGTCGCCGTTCATTGCTCCTGCCATGTTTCTTCCGGGAACGAAGACACCTTTGCCGCCGCTTATCGGGTCAACAAAACCAAAACCTTCTCTATAGACGCAGAGTTTTCCTACTACTAAGTTAAGTTTTTCTGGTAAAGCGTATTTCGCTCCTTTAAGCTTTACCAATTTACCTTCTTTTGCAAGGGCTTTTAGTTTTTCTCTGAGCGGTTGTCTTTCTTCAACGGGTATTTTCAAAAATTTAGCTATTTCTCTTGCTTTAAGCGGTTTATTGAGAACGTGCAGGGCTTCAAAAATCCCCGCCTCCAACTCCTTCTCTTCCATTACTCCTCCAGTTGTTGAGCTTATCGGTTTAAAATTGTAACAGATAAAGAAAATACCTATAATATAAGTGGGTAATGATTTTTTTGGAGAAAAGAATGGGAATAGTTAGTTTTAACGAGTATCCAAGATACACTTATGAAGATTATAAGCACTGGGAAGGTAAGTGGGAGCTTATAGAAGGTGTTCCTTATGCGATGTCCCCTTCTCCCGACTGGAGGCATCAGCTCGTAAGCAACAAGATAGCCTGGCAACTTGAGGAGTTGCTGAAAAATTGTAAAGAGTGTAAAGCTCTTCTTCCCGTTGATTGGAAGATAAGCGAAGATACGGTGGTTCAGCCTGATAACCTTGTTGTGTGTTATGAATTGGAGGATAAACCGTATATAACGAAGACTCCTTCTCTCATTTTTGAAGTTCTTTCTAAATCTACGGCTCTTAAGGACAGGGAAGTTAAGTTCAGGCTTTACGAGAGGGAGGGA
>JAMOPR010000160.1 GCA_027064485.1 Desulfurobacteriaceae bacterium
GGCGCCAAAAATCCCCACCGCCCCCCGCTACCCCTTAAAAGCACAGTAAAAAGGTTTAAAGAACTGTTTTCCCAAAACTGCGTAATAAAGTATAAAGTGCTTTTCCTAACAGCCAAAAAAGTATAACTTTCAAAAGGACAAAATTCGGAGAGGAGAAAAAATGGGATTCAACTGCGGTATAGTAGGACTTCCAAACGTAGGAAAATCAACGCTCTTCAACGCACTAACCAACACGGCAAAAGCCGAAGCAGCAAACTACCCATTCTGCACAATAGAGCCCAACGTCGGAATCGTTGAAGTGCCCGATGAAAGGCTTTACAAGATAGCTGAAATCGTTAAACCAAGGAAAATAACGCCTACTACCATTGAATTCGTTGACATAGCAGGATTAGTAAGAGGTGCAAGCAAAGGAGAAGGATTAGGTAACCAGTTTTTAGCCAACATAAGAAACGTTGACGCTATTGCCCACGTTGTAAGGTGTTTTCAGGACGAAAACGTCGTCCACGTTGACGGAACCGTTAACCCATTAAGAGATATAGAAACAATTAACTTAGAACTGATATTTAAAGACCTTGAAAGCGTTGAAAAAAGACTGCAAAAAGTAGCAAAACAGGCTAAATCCGGCGACAAAAAAGCAAGAGCGGAAGTAGAAGCTTTAGAAAAGTTAAAAGCAATACTTGAAAGTGGAGAAAGGATATATCCCCATCTCGAAAACTTAGATGAAAACGCATTGAGAGTAGTGAAAGAATTAGCACTTTTAACCGCAAAGCCGGTAATGTATATAGCAAACGTTGATGAAGAAGGACTTTTAGAAGACAACGAATTGGTAAAGCAAGTTAAAGAATTAGCAGAAAAAGAAAAGGCACCGGTAGTTAAGATATGCGCAAAGATAGAAGCGGAACTTTCTGAACTTGATAAGGAAGAAAAAGAGGAATTTTTAAAAGAATTAGGAATGGAAGAACCGGGTCTTAACGCCGTAATAAGGGAAGGTTACAAACTTTTAGACTTGATTACCTTCTTTACTGCAGGTGAACCTGAAGTAAAAGCTTGGACTGTTAAGAAAGGAACAAAAGCTCCGCAAGCCGCTGGAAAAATCCATTCGGACATAGAAAGAGGTTTTATAAGAGCAGAAGTAATTAAATACGAAGACTTGATAAGAGAAGGCTCTATGCAGGCGTGTAAGGAAAAAGGACTTATGAGACTGGAAGGAAAGGATTACATCGTTCAGGACGGTGACATTATCTATTTTAGGTTTAATGTATAATTGGGATAAGGAACCAAGGAGATAGAGAATGAAACGTATACTATGCGGGGTGCTTTTCGTTGCCGTTCTTTTTTCCCCTTCCTTTGTAAAAGCGCAGCAACAGTATGTAAAAGTTACAAATGGAATGATTTACCAGAAGTTGATTGAAATAGAAAAAAGGCAAGCGGTTTTAGAAGCAGAATTTAAAGCCTCCAGAGAAGAAACCAACAGGCGCTTTGAAGACGTTAATAAGCGCTTTGATGATATCAACAAACGCTTTGAAGATTTGGAAAAAAACATAGACAAACGTTTTGAAATGATAGATAAGCGGTTTGAAGATATAAACAGACGATTTGATGATATAAATAGAAGATTCAACGAACTCATAAATTTCCTATGGATGATTACAGCAATATTTACAACGCTCACTCTTGGCGTTATAGGGTTTGCCTACTGGGACAGAAGAACAATAATAAAGAAATCAAAAGAGGAAGCTTTAGAAGAAATTGAACGAAAGTGGAAACCGGAAAGAATAGATAAACTGGTAAGCAGCCTGAGAGAACTTGCTAAAAAGGATGCACAGGTAGCAGAAATTCTTAAAAAGTTTAATCTGCTGTAATGAAAGTAAAGGGATTCATATTAAAAAGCAAAAACTTAGGAGAAAACCTCCGTCAAATAGTTGTCTTCTCAGATAAGTTGGGAATGCTTAATTTAATAGTAAAAACGAACAAAATCCCCTTCCCTCTTTCAGTTGACCTTTTTTCTCTCTCTCAATTTGAGTTAGTGCAGATAGGAGAAAGATTTGAAGTTAAGCAAGTTAAGCTGATTGAGCATAACTTTCCTAAATCCCTCAAACACTTCATTTACATGTCAAAAATAGCAAAATTCCTCTCCCAATTCCCTCTT
>JAMOPR010000161.1 GCA_027064485.1 Desulfurobacteriaceae bacterium
TATTTTGCCGAAGAAGGAGAGTTTTTCGTAATTTTGAGAAACTACACCACCAATGGGAAACCAGCCGGTTTTTGCCGCAAGGAACATTAAAACAAAAGCTAAGAAAAAGTTTGGGATGGAAAGACCTAAAAGAGAAAAGGAGGTAATTATTCTGTCTAAAAGCTTTCCGTTGTAAACGCCGGCTATTATTCCTAAGGGAACGGATATAGACCACGAAAGTATAAAAGAGGTAACAGTTAACTCAAGAGTGTTTAAAAGTCTTTCCTCTATTAAAGCGGTGACTGGTTTGTGGTAGGCGAAAGAGTAACCTAAATTAAACTTTAAAGCATTTAAAAGCCAGTGAAAATACTGAACAAAAACGTTTTGATTAAGTCCGTAGAGTTTTCTTAACTCCTCTATTGTTTGTTTTGATATGGATGGGTTCATCTCAAGTTGTGAAAAAAAATCCCCCGGTGCCAACTTTATAACGATAAAGGAGATAAAAGTCATACCTATAACGATAGGTATCATTTGAAGAAAGCGTTTCAGCACATACCTAAACATCTGTTAAAGCCGTTGATATTCTGTAATTACCTGGTTACCGCACTGGAATACCCTTTTGATTGAAAACCTCTTAACAGCTTCAAGCGTTTTAAATCCTTCACCGGAAGTTAAAGAAGGAACGTCGTTGCCTCCAACCACTACAGGTAGATGTATGAGCCTTATTTCATCAACGAGGTCGTTCTTTATGAGTTCCCAGTTAACCGAACTGCCCCCTTCAACCATGAGTTTCTTTATGCCTTTCTCGTAAAGTTTACTTAAAAGCTCTTTAAAATCCACCTTGTCTTTACCTGCAACGATAACTTCAGCTCCTTTCTCTTTAAAAGCTTCTATTTTCTCTTTTGGTGCAGCCTTGCTGACCGCTATTATTGTCGGCGCAACAGAGGTGTTGAGAACGTTTGAATCAAGAGGAATATCTCCTGTAGAGGAGGGGATTATTCTGATAGGATTTTCCCCTTCAACATATCTGACAGTGAGGTTGGGGTTGTCTATCCTTACGGTATTTGCACCTACCATAATACCGTCGCATTCGGCTCTTATCTGGTGCAGGTATTTATTTGCTTCTTCATCCATAAGTTTCATTATCTCTTTGCTTGAGACGCCTTTGGCAAGGGTTAGTTTACCGTCAATTGTTACTTCTGAAACTATCATTACGTAAGGTCTTTTCATGATTACTCCTCATACTCTCTGCCGTATTTTTTATATAGATAGTAAACCCTGTGCATGAGCGATAGAAAAGTCATAACCGCTATGATTTCTATAGCGTAGGTTAAAACTTTGTGGTTTAATGGATAGAGAATTGATGCTGTGAAGAGAACTATAAATGTTTCTGGTCTTCCGAAAAATCCCGTGTTTTCTAAAGGGTCTTTAATTTTACCTGTCGTTCTTTCAGAGTAGCCTATCTCTGCGTAAGCAACGGGCTTTATAAAGGTGTGGAGCATCGTTGAAACGACAGCTAGAAGTGCTACCCACTCGTTGGCATATTTTAAGGCTACAGCTCCCAAAACAAATCCGTCAACCCATTTGTCTGCTATCCAGTCAAAAACCGCTCCGAACTTTGTGGCTTTTCTGTTGTTAACGGCAACGTATCCGTCGCAGAGGTCTAAAATTCCCGAAGAGAACAACAAAAACGCGCCTAAAACGGGATGCCCAGAATAGTAAAGAAAAGCTGCAACGGTTCCAGTTATAACTGCCATAAGGGTAATTACGTTTGGAGATACGTTTGCTTTGGCTAAAATCCATCCAAAAGGAGAATACAATTTTTTCAAGGATTCTCTTTTGCTCGTTATGTTCATTACGGTCTCCCTATGCTTTCATATTTGCAGAATTGTCTAACCACGGAAGGTTCCCAAAGGTTCCTTCCGTCAACTATAACTTTTCCTTTTAGTTTATCAAAGTTAACCTCTTTAAATTCGTTCCACTCTGTAACCAGCAGGAGCGCATCTGCATCTTGAACTGCTTCTTCCTTTGTTTTTGTAAATTGAAGTTTGCCTTTATAAGCTTTTAATTCCTGTTCAAAAACGACCTTTGCGTTTGGAATGGCAACGGGGTCATAAGCTTTAACCGTTGCCCCCAACTCCAGCAACTTTTTGATGATAGGT
>JAMOPR010000162.1 GCA_027064485.1 Desulfurobacteriaceae bacterium
CTACCATCTATTATATGAGCCTTCTTTACCCCTCCTGATAAAGCCACTTCACAAGCCTTCACTTTAGGAATCATTCCCCCTCTTATTACTCCATCTTCTATCAACTCGGAAATTTTACATCTTTCCAAAGAACGTATTAAATCTCCGTTTCTATCTTTAATCCCCTCCACATCTGTCAGCATTATTAATTTTTCCGCTTTCAAAGCAGCAGCTACCTCTCCAGCCACAATATCAGCATTTATATTATAAGCCTCAAAATCCTCCCCGATACCCACCGGAGCAATAACGGGGATAAACTTAGAATCAATCAAATTCTTCAAAATCTCTGGGTTTACCTTCTTAACTTTCCCCACATACCCCAAATCTATTATTTCAGGAGCCTTTACTTCCGTCAAATACTGTTCAGAATTAATCTTTTCAGCAACAATTAAGTTTCCATCCTTTCCAGATAAACCTACTGCATTCCCTCCATGAGAATTAATCAATTTAACGATTTCTTTGTTTACTTTGCCCACTAAAACCATTTCCACAATATTCATAGTCTCTTTATCAGTTACCCTCATTCCCCCCACAAATTTTGTAGGAATATTCAACTTTTCTAAAAACTCCCCTATTTGTGGTCCCCCTCCGTGAACAACAACAGGGTTTATCCCAACATACTTTAAAAGCACAACATCTTCTGCAAAAGAGTTTTTAAGCTCTTCCTTAACCATTGCATTACCGCCATACTTTATAACTACAGTCTTCCCATAAAACCGCCTTATGTAAGGAAGAGCTTCCAATAACACTGAAGCCTTTTCTATTAACTTTTCCAATTCGCTACCTCCATCAAAACTTTTTTAGTAAGTTTACATTAGCAAATTTCTACGGAGGAACCTTGAAGAAAAAGAGCATAATCGTCGCAGTTACCGGCGCTTCAGGAGCAATATACGCAAAACTCTGTATAGAAACCCTTCACAAAAATGAATATCCCTTAGAAATCATCTTTTCAGAAACGGGCAAACAGGTTTTCGAATACGAATTGGGAATAAAAACAGCAGAATTCCTCAAGAACGTAAACGCAACTGTATATGGAGAAAAAGATTTCTTCGCTCCTCCATCAAGCGGCTCTCATCCATCCCAAGGAATGATTATTATTCCTTGCTCAACAGGAACCTTGGGGCATATTGCCAACTGCACAGTTTCAAACCTAATCCACAGAGCTGCCGATGTAACCTTAAAGGAAAAAAGACCTTTAGTTTTAGTAGTTAGAGAAACTCCTTTAAACTCCATACACTTAGAAAACATGCTCAAACTGTCCAGAGCAGGAGCTACTATACTTCCTGCATGTCCCTCTTTTTACAACAAACCACAAACAATGAAAGATTTGGTTGCTACAGTGGTAGAACGAGCGTTGAGACACCTAACGGGAAAATCTTTTAACCTTTCCAAGAATTGGAAATAGTTTCTTCCAACAACTTTTTTGTTGAATAGGGAATAACATCTTGAATCGACTCAGCTCCTAATTTTAACATCAAGAGCCTATCAAAACCTAAAGCTACTCCTTCACATTTAGGAAGCAAACGCTTCTTTAAAAGAGTTAAAAATCCCCAATCCACCGCCCTTTCACCTTTCTCCTTAAACTTTCTCAAATAAGACTCATAATCCCTCAATTCCGTATACCCGTTAGCTATCTCTACTCCTCCAACGTAAAGCTCAAACCTCTCTGCAACGTTATCTCTTACCTGCGCCATAGCAGAAAACTCCTTTGGATAATCAATCAAAAACACAGGTTTATCTATCTTTTCCAGAGATGGCTCAACCTTTTCAACTAAAACTTTAAAAAAAGCATCTTCGTAATTCTCTTCAACAGCCACTTCTTTCAACTCTTCTCTATCAAAAACATTAACCCCTGCAAACTCTTCAAAAGCTTCTTCAACAGTAAAAACTTCATAACTACTGAGCGTTATTTTCCTCCCTCTTACACTTGCACCTCTCCCCACCACCTCCCTCACCAAACCAAACGCTTCCTTCATCCCATCACGGTAATCCCCTCCCACCCTATACCACTCAACCATCGTAAACTCTACACTGTGCAAATCGGTTACCTCACCGTCTCTAAAAACCCTAACAATCTGATAAATTCCTCCTTCCCCCATCTCCCAAACAATCCTCTTCATAAAAAACTCCGGCGACGTATGCAAAAACCATTCATACTTCTTATCCGAAAAATCTCTAAAAACCGCCTTCACATTTTCCACGTTATCGTCAGGATTCTCGTAAGGCACCATAATCGGCGTATCCACTTCTAAAAATCCCCTCCACTCAAAAAATCCCCTCACCCTCTCCTTCGCTTCTTTCCTCAACTTTAGTAGTTCTACTAATTCCATCCCGCACCCCTTTCAATAAAATCACTCTCGCCATAATTTACGCTTTGAATTTCTAAATGTAAAATTTGCAACATACCAATCCATCAAGAGGTGAAACATGAACACAATAGAAAAAACGGAAAAGTTCGTAATGAAAACTTACAACAGATATCCTATTTCCTTCGTTAAAGGCAAAGGTTGCCGCCTCTACGACGAAAACGGAAAAGAATACCTTGACATGCTCGCAGGCATAGCCGTCTGCAACTTAGGACACTGTCACGAAAAAGTTTCAAAAGCCATATGCGAACAGGCACAAACTCTCATACACACCTCCAACCTTTTCCATATAAAACCGCAAGCAGAATTAGCAGAACTTCTTTGCAAAAACTCCTTCGGCGAAAAAGTATTTTTCTGCAACAGCGGTGCAGAAGCTAACGAAGGCGCAATAAAATTAGCAAGAAGGTATGGAACAGAAAAAGACCCAGAAAAGTTTGAAATCATAGCGTTCCGCCAGTCTTTCCACGGAAGAACAATGGCAGCAGTCTCAATAACGGGGCAGGGTAAATACAACGAAGGTTTCGGACCAATGCTTCAAGGCGTCCGTTTTGCCGAATTCAACAACATAAACTCCGTAAAAGAACTAATATCGGAAAAAACTGCAGGCATTATCGTTGAACCGATACAAGGAGAGGGTGGCATCGTCCCCGCAGAAAAGGATTTCTTACAAGAACTGAGAAACTTAGCAGATGAATTCGATGCCATCCTCATCTTCGATGAAGTTCAAACCGGAATTGGAAGAACTGGCAAGCTCTTTGCCTACCAGCACTACGGAGTTGAACCAGACGTCATGACCTTAGCAAAAGCGTTAGGAAATGGCGTTCCGATAGGTGCAATTGTCGCAAAAGGCAAAGCTGCAAACGTTTTAAAGCCCGGTCTTCACGCATCAACCTTTGGCGGCAACTTCTTAGCAACAAGAGCAGGCGTAGAAGTAATAAAAGAAATCTCAAATCCCGAATTCTTAAAATCCGTTGAAGAAAAGGGAGAATATCTAAAAGGAAAACTTCAATCACTAATCAGCCAATACCCCGAAAAATTCATATCCGTTAGAGGAAAAGGCTTAATGTTAGGAGTTGTTTGCAAAGAACCCTGCAGCAGAATAGTGGAAAAAGCACTTGAAAACGGACTTGTTATAAACTGCACCGCCGGAAACATCTTGAGATTTACGCCTCCGCTCATAATTTCTAAAGAAGAAATAGACGAAGGAATAGAAATACTGCAAAAAACATTGAAGGAGCTATGAAAGTAGAGGAATTGAGCAAGCAATTCTTTGAAACACAAGAAATAAAGCAGGAAAACGTTTTAGATGCCATAGATTTCTTTTTAGAAAAACTCAAAAAAATCGGTGGAAACATAGACAGCATTTATCCCGCCGACCCTTTTGCTTTACCATTAGCTATGTATATATCTGACAAGCTCTCCGTTCCCATAAAAACGGAACAATTCCTAAAAGAAGACGAAAAAATCCTCACCCTCTTCTCCACCCTCTACAAAAATTACGTAACTCCCACTTACATCTCTCAAAAACTCAAAATTTTCAGAAAGCGCTTTCCCCAATCACCTTCACTCCTCATAGCAGGCAACAACAAAGAGATATACACGGACATTCAGCTCATCAAATTCTCAAACCAAACAGAAATATTCAGCTACCGCTTCAGAAGAGAAGCCTTAAAAAACTTTTTCTTCCCAGTTGAAGGGGAAATCACTCACTACTCCCAGAACTTTTGGCAGATAGCCAAGGAAGAGATAAAAACTTTTGAAAAAGCAAGACGCATAAGAGACAACGCAAGAAGGTTCCTAAGGGAAGAAAACGCTCCTCTCAAAATTTTAGAATCAGACCCGGAAATTACCTTATGGGAAAAATTCATAAAACTCTCCCTCTCAGCTCCCAAAGAAGTAAAACAGAACGCAGAAGTAGACATAAAACTAAAAACAGAAAAGCTGATTCAAATAGAAAACAAAAGAATAAATTCCGCCGTAACCTCACTGCTGGAATACTTTTCTCAACTGTTCGAAGCGCACTTTCCCACCCACCTTGCATATTCTAACCTCGAAATAACAGAAAGGAGGGGAATAACCATAATTCCCCAAGCTTCTCAAATAATGGAAGGAGCAGACGTTAAGTTAGAAATCGTTTTAAGAAGCGAAAACCTTGAAGTAGATTACAAACGCTTAATTTCCGTCTTGAAAGAGGCGTTCAGAATAATATTTTCAGAAATCTTTGAAAAGGAAGCGTTCCGCCCGGCTATCGATTCCGTCGTTGAAAAAGAAGTAAACAAGGCTTCCGTTTACGTCAACTGGTTTTTAGACAAAGAAATGATTGAAAAATTAACAAAGAAAATCAACAAGCGTTGGCTACTTTCTCGTCTTTTATACAGGAAAAGATTCAAATCGCAAATGAACGAATTCCTCAAAAATTTAGAAAACTTTTCATTTACTCCTGAAAATCTCGACCTAATAATAGCAACCATAGAAGGTTTATGGAAGCAAAATCCCACCTACGTAAGACTATACGGCAAAGAGATAAAAAAATTGCTCGATGAAAAAGATTTATGGGGCATCATCGGTTACTACGGAATGAAAATTCACGGAAGCAGAAGCAATCTTTTAACTTCCCTTTTAGATTTCCTGCTTTCTCTAAAAGGTTACGAAAACATTCACCACTTTTTGGCTGAAGAGAAAACCTACTTTATCCCCGTCCAGACAAAAAGAATTTTAAGACCCAACTGGGAAAGGGTAATAAAGGAAAAACAGAACGTTTACCTCAAACCTGAACCTCTCAATCCGGAATCTCCTGTAACTTACACGGTTATGAGCGAAGACGGCAAACTATTAGGAACAATCCCAAAAATATTTGCCCACTACATAGCAGCGAGAGAATCTATCGGAAGGAAAATAAAGTGCGAAAAACTCTACTTTGACCCAGACATCTTCTCCGAAAATTCTTACTGGATAAAGGTGTCATGCCTTTAAAAGTAGAAAACCTGAGGATCTTCACCAGAAACGAAAACGCAGTCCCCGTCAAAAACGCGTTTCTCAAAGTAGAAAGGGGTGAACGGGTAGCACTGGTAGGTGAAAGCGGTAGCGGTAAATCCCTCACCGCTTTATCCATATTAAAATTACTACCGGAAAACCTAAAAGCGGAAGGGAATATAACGATTGACGGAAAAAACGTTCTCAAATTAAAAGGAGATGAACTGAGGCAGTTCAGGTGGAAAGAAGTTTCAATGATATTTCAAGACCCTTCCGCATCTTTAAACCCTCTAATCAAAGTAGGTGAACAAGTAGGGGAAGCGATAAAATTTCATTACCCCCAGTTAACCAAAGAAGAAATATCTCAAAAAGTATTAGAACTTTTCAAAACTGCAAGAATTCCGGAACCTCACAAATTCATAAATGCCTACCCCCACCACCTATCAGGAGGGCTAAAACAGAGAGTCTGCATAGCAATGGCTCTCGCCTGCAATCCCAAATATGTAATAGCAGACGAACCCACAACTGCACTTGATGTAACCGTTCAAGGCAAGATACTGGAACTTTTGAAAAAGATAAGTGAGAAAAATAACGTAGGAATCTTACTAATCACCCACGATATGGGCGTAGTAGCAGAATTTGCAGAAAAGCTCTACGTAATGTATGCAGGATACACTATAGAACACGGAACGGTTGAAGAAGTCTTCTCAACCCCCTTACATCCTTACACAGAGGGATTACTAAAATGTTCCCCCACCTTAAGCAGTAAACCAAAAAGGAAACTCCCCTCCATTCCCGGTTCCATCCCTCAACCAAACGAAAAGATAAACGGATGTCCCTTTCACCCCCGTTGCCCGATTAAAGAAGAGATATGCGAGAGGGAATTCCCTCCCGCAAAGTGGAAAAACAAAAGATTTGTTCTCTGTCACTTAAGGTAAAGTGAAGAAATCATTAACCTGCTGTCTTGCAAACTTCCCTAATTTATCTACAACATCCTGATTTATATGCTCTGCCGCTTCAGGATACTTACTAACAGCATCTTCAACGCCTAAAAGAAAGCCGTGAACTCCCCAGTAAGTCTCATTTCCAAACATATACCATCCCAAAGCAGCGGGCGGTTTAGCATCCAAAACTGTAGTGTAATTGCCAAAACCTACCCTTGCAGCAAGAATGGCGTTAGAAACGTTCGGGACAACAGTATCACCGTAAGCATTCTGCAATATCACATTAGTTCCGTTATCAATGCCTACATACACAGGGTCAGCCGGGTCTTGAATTAACTGCGTTATTCCAAGCATATAAGCATATGCATAAGTATTTTTCTCAACACCAGCAGCCTCTAAAAGACCTTCTATCAACTGATTTGTAGCTGCATCCACAATAGAAACGTAGTTCGCTCCACCAACGTTAAGAACCACTTTGCTGGGCGTCCCATACTTAGCATAAATAGAACCAACAATCGCTCCCATAGAAATACCTAAAAAGTTAACATCTGTAACGTTATCAGGTGTTCCATCACCGTTAACGTCATAAAATCCCCCCCTCAACAACTTCTCAAGTAACCTCAAATTAAACACTGCCTGATAAACGTTCATCCTGTTCTTGACAGGATTTCCTGTTAAAAAGCACTTTCCTTCTCCACACACAAAATCGTCATTTTCATAAAGCTTAGTGTAATCACCGTGATACGGCAAATCTATAGCCACAACGGGCAAATTAATGTCGCCAATCAACTTTTCCGCGCGAGTCCTACTGCTACCTAATCCGTGCTGAAAGATATAAACAGCACCGCTAAAACTGTTCCTATTTCCAAAATAAACAGGTATCACCTTTATGCAATCATTTATATCCAGCTCAGAAGCAGGCAAAGTTCCATTGGCAACAGCTAATAACTTACCGAAAAATTCCTTCAACTTAGAAATGTCAAATGCCGGAAACTTCCCAGAAGCAGCAATTTGCTTAATAATCGGACTTATAACAGCGTTACCCACTGCAAGGTAATACACTTTATCCACAAGAGAGTCAATAGAACCGTAATCCTCAGTAACATTGGCATAAGGTAACCCTTGAATGTTCAAATCACCAATTTCACCCTTCAAATAAGCATCTATAATCCCAAAATCTGAAACAGAAAGTGTCTTATCAGCAGTCGTAAAAGTAAAAATTTCCAAAACGTCCTTCTTGTTTAAACCCAAACCCGGCAATACTTTGTCAAACAGGGGTTTATACTTCTCCCTCAAAGCTTCAAGTTCAGAATTATCAAGCGGCTTTTCAGATTCAAGCTCCAAAAATACAGAAGGAGGTAAAAGCTCTCTACCCGAAACATCTTTTATTCCTTTAAGAAGAACAAACAAATACTGGTGCCCTGGTTTCAAAGGTCTTAAAGGATAGAACTTTAAATACTTGCCATCCTGTTTAAAAGTCAAACAATTAGTCTGGTTAATTGAAGCTGTATCGTTCAAAGCAATTGCCGTCAAATCAACAAGCACAAATCTACCTTCAAGGGTTTTCAGGTCAATCGAATAATCAGAAGCAAGCGGAACAAATATCGGCATGTTAGGGCTAAACCCCTTAAGTTTCAACTGATTCAAAGCTTCATAAAGAACCTTCGTTGCCTCATCCTTAGCTTTATCTGGGTCAAAATAAAGATAACTTTCTTCTTCACTACCTTTCGTCTCCGAAGAGAGAAAAATATCGTTAGGGAAAGGAACTCCTATCGGAGAAGACGCATCAGTAGAAAACGGGTCAAAAACTAAAGCCCCTCTCTCATAATTAGCATCAACTTTATCAGAAACAGATTCAGAATTCTGCAAATCCCCTCCACAGGAAAAGAGCAAAATAGGCCCTCCCCATCTCTTTTCCTCCTTAAAACTTATAACTCACCGTTAAACCGTAACCCCATAAATGACCATCAGCAGACAAAGAAACTGTTCCCGGATTCCCAGCTACTCCCAAATAACTGTTATTCAGATTAGAACTCTCTCCGCCAACTTCCCTCTTATACTCAGCTATCACGTATTGCAAAACCGTATCCACCGTTAGCCTTCCAAAATGAAGTCCCATACCCAAGGAGTATGTTTTCTTATCAGCGTCAGGTCACAGCATATCAAAAGTATGGTCCGGAATAGGAGATGGGTCATAAAAATAGCCACCTCTCAAAGTAACAATTTCGTTCCACTTATACTCAACACCAAACCTTACCTGTCTTGTATCCTTCCAATCTCTTTTGAAATACTCTTCCGTTTTACCCAAAAGCGGTCTTGAAAACTTAACAGTATAATCTTCAACAGCACTCCAGTTAGTCCACACTACATCAGCAGTTAAAGTAAGCTTCTTATTCGGTTGATACTTCACTCCTATCTGAAGCTGCTCTGGATGGTCTATCTTGGTGCTTGCATGAACTTTATCAATTCCAACTACTTCAACGGTGCCTTCAAAATCGGTATAAGTCCTTGACCTGTAAGTTAAACCCACAGACAAATTATCATAAGGCTTATAAAGGAAACCCACGTTAAAGGAAACGTTGAAATCATCGCTCATATCACCCTTTATAACCCTGCCATTAATCGTAGGAGATGTAGGGAAGTAAAGCCTTCTCTGCGTTCCTGCTTCAGACCTTCCAAAAGAAACGCCAAAACCGGCTGCCAACTTATCCGTAAGCTTAACAGCTACTGTTGGCGTTACTACAGCTCTTAAATAGTAAGACTCAAAACCGTTGTAAGCACTGGGATTCCGGGAAACTTCATCATCCCACTTAATATGGAGTCCATAAGGAACATATGCGGCTATACCGAAATAGATATTTTCAAAAAGACGCGTGGCAAATCCTGCATGTGGAACAACCAAGTTATCAGAAGTATCCTCAAACGAAACACCGAAAGGTAAAACAGGAGTTCCGTCCCCATCAACCGCCTTAAAATCATGAATCTTCAACGTTGGATTGAGAACTTCAAAGCCTACAGAAACAGTAGGACTCTCAATCTGTGTTAAACCGGCAGGGTTGTAATAAACCGCATAAACGTCATCTGCATAGGCAGAAAAAGCTCCTCCCAACGCCGTAGCCTTAGCGCCAATACCAAAGGTATCTACATTTCCAGCCTCTACAGCATTACAAAGAGAAAGCAAAAAACCCGCAGTTAGAAAGATTTTCCTCATTAAACCTTCCTCCCCGCTGGTTCATTAAAGTCTAAAACTCAAAAATCCACTCTTTCCAGTTCTCCCCTATTTTCCCTTTCTTCCTGTATCTCTCCATCAAACTACCGCAAGAACATGCTCTTTCTTCTCTAACAAGCTTCAAAGTCAAACGTTTAACTATATCCGGAAATCTCTCTACAGCTCTATCAACCTTCTTCTTATCTTCCGGCGGCAACATCCCTTCAAACAAAACGCCCGCTTTAAAAGCGTAATTTTTCACGCCCTCAGCGTAGTTAGTAACGTAACAAACGGCACCGTAGCAAATTTCCAACTCTTTAGCCAAAAAAACTTCAGGGATTAAAGTCATCCCCACCAAATCACCGCCTAACTTTTTAAAAGCTCTTATCTCTGCCGGCGTTTCAAGACGCGGACCTTCAGTGCAAACGTAAGTTCCGCCAAAATGAAAATCCAACCGTAATTCTTCCATAACTTCTTTAACCACTAACGAAATCTGCGGACAAAAAACCGGACTCTGTCTAACAAACCCCAAACCGCCGTTCTCAAAAAACGTTGATTTCCGCCCCTTAGTAAAATCCAAAAGGTCGGTAGGAATAACGTAATCTCCCGGTTTAAAATCTTCTCTCAAAGAACCAGGACCAGTCCACGCAAAAATACGGCTAACGCCTAAAAGCTTAGCAGCATAGATATTTGCCCTATAATTAACAAAAGGCGCTGTTACAGCGTAATCCTTTTCACCGTGCCTTGAAAGAAAAAAGAACTCAAAACCATCTTCATGCCGTATAGTATAGACAGGATTGGAAAGACCAAAAGGAGTATCAAACCTATTAACTTTCAAAACCTTACCGAAAGATTCTTTCTCCAGAAAATAAGCTCCACTGCCACCAATAATTAAAATCCTATCCACGATTTCTCCTTATCTCCGGCGGAACTATCCTGTGAAGCTTAAACCTCTCTTTAGCCAACTCCTCAACCCAACTTTCCTTCCTATAACGTTGAGTAAACGGGTCTATAGAAATACCGCCCCTCGGGTTAAACTCTCCATAAACTTCAAGGTAAAAAGGTTCAAGCAATTCAAATAAGTCGTCCGCTATCCTATTTACCGTATCTTCATGAAAATCTCTGGCATTCCTGAAAGAAAACAGGTAAAGCTTTAAAGACTTACTTTCCACAAGCCATCTGTCAGGAATATACTGAATGTAGATAGTTGCGAAATCGGGCTGACCGGTAATGGGACAAAGAGTAGTAAATTCAGGACAGTTAAAAGAAACCCAGTAAATTTTTCCCCTATACCTATTTTCAAACTTTTCCAGCAAATCGGGCGAATAGGTATAAACGTATTCTGTCTTGCTCCCTAATTTCTTTAAGCCTCTCCTCTCATCCATCAAAAACTCCAGCACAAATTTAAGGAAGAATTTTAAAGGAACTTACCTGGTTTTCAAAAATAAAAAGGGGGCGACCGTCTGGTCGCCCCTTTCTCCATAAAGGGGAGGGAGGGGGAAAAGGGGGATTATAAAGACATTATGGCGTCCCCAGGGGGATTCGAACCCCCGTCGCCGGCGTGAAAGGCCGGTGTCCTAGGCCGGGCTAGACGATGGGGACGCTTCGTATGCCCCATAATATAGTTTCACCTTCAAATTTGTCAACTATTTGTTGGAGTTCACTACATGGTGGACACCCTGATGGAAATTAATATAGTCAAAAAACTTCTCAGCGGGAGTTTTGTAGTCCAAAGACTTATGAGGTCTCAGAAAGTTATAGATTTTCAAGTAATTC
>JAMOPR010000163.1 GCA_027064485.1 Desulfurobacteriaceae bacterium
GGGGAAGAGGCAACGCAGCATTTGCAACGCCAACTCGCCAAGCACCGGACTTTGCAGAACCAGGAGAGCCGGGCGAAGAAAGGTGGATAGAACTTGAGTTAAAACTCTTAGCCGACGTAGGACTTGTAGGATTCCCCAATGCAGGAAAATCCACCCTCCTCTCCCGCATCACCGCAGCCAAACCCGAAATCGCCGATTACCCCTTCACCACCTTACGCCCCATTTTGGGTGTTGCAAAGGTTGGAGATTACTCCTTCGTAGTTGCAGATATTCCAGGTCTCATAGAGGGTGCACATGCAGGCAAAGGATTAGGACACGAATTCTTAAGGCACGTTGAAAGGACAAAATTACTCCTCCACCTGATAGACCTGACAGACCCGACAAGAACGCCGGAAGAAGCTTTTGAAAAAATTAACCAAGAGCTAAAACTATACTCAGAAAAACTCACCCAAAAACCTCAAATAGTTGTAGGAACAAAAATTGATGCCCTCACCGATAGAAGCAAAATAGAAAAATTAAAAGAATACTTCAACAAAAAAGGTTATCCTTTCTTTGCCATTTCAGCAGTAACTGGTGAGGGACTTAACGAACTTATGTATTTTGTAGCACAAAAACTAAAGGAGTTAGAAAAAGAAAATGCTTCAGAAAGCTAAAAGAATAGTAATAAAAGTAGGTTCTCAACTGTTGTCCGGCGAGAACGGGCTTAACAGTAGCTTTATTGAAAATTTGGCTAAACAAATAACAAACGTATCAAACGCCGGGAAAGAAGTTGTTTTAGTAAGCTCAGGTGCCGTTTTGGCAGGCATAAAAGCCGTTAAGCTCAACAGAAAACCGTTTTCACTTCAGGAAAAACAAGCACTTTCGGCAATAGGACAACCTTACTTAATGGCAGAATACAGAAAAGCCTTTAAAAAATACGGAAAGGAAATCGCTCAAGTTCTCGTAACGGCAGAAGATTTACGTTCAAAAGAACGCTTTATAAACGCAAAAAACACCTTAGACGCTCTTATGAAATTTAAAACCATACCTATCGTTAATGAAAACGACACCGTATCTGTTGAAGAGATAAAGATAGGAGACAACGATAACCTTTCAGCCCACGTTGCCGTTTTATTCGAAGCAGACCTCCTCATAATGCTAACGGTAACAAACGGTTTATACGACAAAGACCCCAACAAATACAAGGATGCAAAGTTAATACCCGTAGTTGAAAACCCAAAAGAGTTAGAAAGTTTTTGCGACTTTAAAGGAAAAACAACGTTTGGAACGGGAGGAATGTGGACCAAAGTAGAAGCCGCCGCCAAAGCCTCTCAAAAAGGTATTCCCGTAATAATAGCGGGAGGAAAAGAAGAAAACGTTATAGAAAGAATTCTAAATGGTGAAAAAATCGGCACGCTATTTCTACCTGCAAAGAAACTAAAAGCCAAAAGCTACAGAATCCTGTATCTAATGAAACCAAAAGGAAAAGTATTTATAGATGACGGTGCAATAAAAGCAATAACAGAAAACGGGAAAAGCCTTTTATCCAAAGGAGTAAAGAAAGTAGAAGGCGACTTTAGAAAAGGTGATGCAGTAGAAATATTTGACCTTAACGGCAGACTAATAGGAAAGGGAATTGTTAGGTGTAGCTCCGAACAACTCTGCTCTTTCAACAAAACCTTTATCCACCGCGATGAGATGGTGCTGTTATAAGGTAAGAAACAATTTCAGCCAAAAAGTCTAAAAACAGAAACAACCTTAAAAAGTTCTCTTTCGTCCCAAAATTCACAGCAACGCCGTGCTGTATAGCGTGTCTATTAAGTGTTCCTTCTTTGTAATCAACAAACCTGACCCAGTCAAGAAAATCGGGAATCTTCTCCTCTCCCAATAGCTTTTCAACAATCAGCTTAACGGCATACTGAATAGTAACAAACTTCCTATTCCTTTTTCTTATAAGGCTTTCCAGGTCTGCCTCAACTACGTTTTCCTTTAAGAAAGTATCCCAGACAACTCCTTCCGTTTGAGGGAATAAAGCGTAAATGGCAAGTTCAAGGCAGTCAAGTTCATAGGCTTTTAAAATATCTCTCAAAATCTTTTCTCTTCGCTTAAACGGCTTCAATTCAAGCCACTTTTCAAGTCGCGACGAAAGGAA
>JAMOPR010000164.1 GCA_027064485.1 Desulfurobacteriaceae bacterium
TAGAAGATGACTGCCTTATAACGGAAAACGATGCTTTCGTTCTTTCTACACTTCCAAAGTAGGAGCTTTTATGGAGTTTAAGGTTTTAACCAAAGACGGCAACGCAAGGTATGGTTTGTTAAAAGGGACTCACGGAATTACAGAAACGCCGTGTTTTATGCCTGTGGGGACGTTAGGTGCCGTAAAGAGCGTAACTTGGCGCGACGTTAAAGAAATGGGTTATTCTTTGGTTCTTTCAAACGTTTATCACCTATATTTGCGTCCTGGTCTTTCTGTTCTCACAGAAGCCGGTGGACTTCACAAATTCGTGAACTGGGATGGTCTCATACTTACCGATAGTGGCGGTTTTCAGGTATTTAGTTTAGGAAAGTTAATGAAGATATCGGAGGATGGTATAGAGTTTCGTTCTCACATAGACGGTTCAAGGCACTTTTTCTCACCTGAGTTTGTCGTAAAGTTTGAAGAGGAAATAGGCGTTGATATAGGAATGGTTTTGGATGAATGCACGCCTTATCCGGCTACTTACGAATACGCCAAGCACTCTATGGAAAGGACTGTTAGGTGGGCTTTGCGGAGTTTGAGGGCGAGAACTACCGATAAAACGGCTATCTTTGCCATAGTGCAGGGGGGAATTTACGAAGATTTGAGGTTAAAGTGCGTTGAACTTCTCTCACCTTTAAACTTTGACGGCTTTGCCATAGGCGGTTTGAGTGTTGGTGAACCAAAGGAAGATATGTATAGGATAACGAGACTTGTTGCACCGCAACTGCCGGAAGATAAGCCCCGTTACCTTATGGGAGTTGGAAAACCTGAGGATATTTTGGAAGCGGTTTCCTGCGGCGTTGATATGTTTGACTGTGTTATTCCGACAAGAAACGCAAGGAACGGAACGCTTTTCACTTCTCAGGGCAGAATAAACATAAAAGCTGCTAAGTATAAAAACGATTTTTCACCTGTTGACCCCGAGTGTGACTGTTACACTTGCAGAAACTTTTCGAGAGCTTATTTGAGGCATCTTTACGTTTCCGGTGAGATAAACGCTGCGATTCTTAATACCATCCACAACCTTCACTTCTACTCAAAGCTGATGGAGAAGATAAGAGAAGCAATAAAAAATGGAACTTTTGAAGAGTTTAAAAGGAAGTTTATTGAAAAAGTTTCTCGTCCGGCATAGATTTCGCCCTTTCAAAAATTTTTAGATTAATGGAGTTTAAAGAATGCCGATACTTCTTGAAGGAATTTATGACGGAAAGAGGCTTCAAAGGGAGCTTAAAAAGTTAGGACTTAAGAAAGGCGACGTTAAGGAGACTTATATAGCCAACGGTAAAACGCTGGTTTTTCTTAAGGACGAGTCTCTTTGCAGAGTTTTTGAAGATTTCGTTCCCGATGAAGATACGGTTAAAGAAATTGTCACGGTCCACAACTATGTTGAAAAGTTTAAACGTTTAATAGACATTGAAAGAATAGCTGAAATTGAAGCACAGGAAGAGGAAATAAGGAGATTATCGGGAAGAGAAAGAGAATTATTAGGTAGAGCGATTCTTGACCTGAAAGGAAATAAGGCAGGAACGAAGTTTCACCTGCACTTGGTTCGCTTCTGGAGGGAAAAACCGATAGAAACGGAAATTTCAACGGGAGATATCGTTTTAGTCAGTAAGGGGAATCCTCTCAAAAGTGACCTTTTGGGAACGGTAACCAGACTGACAGAAAAAACAATAACCGTTGCTTTTGATAATAGACCGCCCAACTGGGTGTATAAAAGAGGTGTAAGGATAGACCTATACGTTAACGATGTAACGTTTAAGAGAATGGAAGAGAATTTAGAAGAATTAAGGCACGCTGTTGGCAGACAGAGGGAATTAAGGAACATTATTATTGGATTAAGGCAACCCGAACTTCCTGAGACTGAAAGTTTTGAATTTGAACCTGCCGACAAACGTTTAAACGAGACGCAGCTAAAAGCTGTTAAAAAATCCCTTTCTTCCCCCCACTTCTTCCTCATCCACGGACCTCCGGGAACGGGGAAAACGTCGACGATTACAGAACTTATCGTCCAACTGGTAAAACGGGGCAATAAAGTTTTAGCCACTGCGGATTCAAACATAGCGGCAGACAATATTCTTTTA
>JAMOPR010000165.1 GCA_027064485.1 Desulfurobacteriaceae bacterium
AACTTCGAGGTAGTCAGCTATAAATTCTATAAACCTCTTTGCATTATTAGGTAAGTCTTCAAATTTGGTTATGTGAGTAGTTTTTTCCTTCCAGCCCGGAAGTGTCTCATAAATCGGCTTAACTTTTGAAAGCTCTTTAGCCGTTGAAGGGAATGAATCTAACGCTTTACCGTCAAGTTCATAACCAACACAAACCTTTATTTCCGAAAACTCATCTAAAACGTCAAGTTTTGTAACGATAAGCCCGTCAAGGTCGTTTACCATCTTTGAAAACTTTAAAGCAAACAGGTCAAGCCATCCGCATCTTCTCGGTCTTCCCGTTGTAGCGCCGTATTCATGTCCTCTTGCCCTCAAAAGCTCACCCATACTGTCCTTTAGCTCTGTGGGGAAGGGACCGCCTCCGACTCGTGTGGTGTAGGCTTTTGCAATTCCAAAAATTTTATCCACTTTTTTGGGGCTTATACCTGCACCTGCTGAAATTCCAAGAGAAGATGAGTTAGAAGAAGTAACAAAAGGATAAGTTCCGACGTCTATATCCAACAGCGTTGCCTGTGCTCCTTCGAAGAGAACGTTATCTCCTCTATCTATGGCTCTATTGAGTAGAGTAACGGTATCACAAACGAAAGACTCAACTTTCTCATAGATTTTCATTGTGCGAGCGTAAATTTTTTCAAAATCGAAAGAAACATCATAACCGTAAACGTGCTTTAACGTAAGTTCCTTTTCTCTCAAGTTCCATCTTAGCTTTTCTTTGAAGGTTTCTTCATCTCTTAGGTCGGCTATTCTTATACCAACTCTTCCTGCCTTATCTCTATAGGCAGGTCCTATTCCTTTCAATGTTGTTCCTATAGAACTGTTCCCTTTGAGCTTTTCAGATGCAGCGTCAAGCTCTTTATGGTAAGGCATTATTAGATGTGCGCGTTCGCTGACAAAAATCCTCCCCTCTACCTCCTTACCAACTCTCTTCACAAACTCAATCTCATTCAAAAGTCCTTCGAGGTCTATAACCATTCCATTTCCTAAAACACACTTTTTGCCATCGTGGAGAATTCCGGAAGGGAGAAGGTGTAGTATGTATTTAACGCCATCTACAACAACGGTGTGTCCCGCATTGTTTCCGCCCTGAAAACGAACGATGTAGTCTGCCTTTTCAGACAGGATATCAACTATTTTTCCCTTTCCTTCGTCGCCCCATTGAGTTCCTATAATCGCAAGTGTAGACATTTAATCGCCTCCGAAAAATTTGCGCACTAAATTTTAGAACAGATTTACTGAAAAATCTTCGTTTTGGGAGAGGTTTAGAAGAGACCTGAAAATGCTTTCGTTCGGAGGCAAAGAAAGTAGAGAACTTTATCGGGCAGAAAGGAGTAAAAATCCTTCTAAACATTTGGGAGGGGGGTGTGGAAGTTGGGAATGGTTGATATGGACGAGACTTCATTTATGGAAGAATGCGTGTTTTGAACAGAGGTGTATTTAGATTTTGTAACATTGGTTGCTGTTGATTTTAATGTAGATATGGCTCATTCCCTTTCTCCGAGATTAGCCAAGATGTTTATGACTTCCTTTCGTAGGGGAGGGATTGATTCTTTAATTACTTTCCATACCAGTTCATAGTCAATCCCAAAATATTCATGGATAAGAATATCTCTCGTTCCGGCAATCCTTTTCCAGGGAATGGCAGAATAACTGTTACGAAATTCCATAGGAAGATTTTTAACTGCTTCTCCGATAATTTCTATGCTTCTTACAAAGGCTCTTTGAAGGATGGGATTATTGACAAACTCTTCATAAGTGAGGTTGGAAGAATTGTTAATTAAAAAATCACATTCCTGCAATATATGTTGTAGAAAAACTTTAACGTTCTTGGATTTCATTAAAAAACCTCTATTTCTCTGATATAGGGCTTTATGAAGGGGCTTATTCCCTTGTCTGTTGTTAGGTCTACTTGGAGTCCAGTAATTTCTTCCAGATAATACTTAAGGTCTACAAATTCAAATAAATCAATCTTTCCGTTTAAAGATACTATGACGTCTAAATCACTATCCTTTCTTTGCTCATTTCTGGCATAAGAACCGAAAATCTTTAAATGCTCAACTCCGTATTCTTTTTGGAGTTTTTCCCTAT